>JAJFHW010000113.1 GCA_021775385.1 Hyphomicrobiales bacterium
ACCTAGGAATAGAATAGTTGTCAAAGCGCACATCAATGTAATTGCTACATATTCACCAAGCATGAAGAGCATGTAAGGCGTTGATGAATACTCAACCATAAAACCAGCTACCAATTCAGACTCAGCCTCGGGCAGATCAAATGGTGGTCTATTGGTTTCAGCTAATGCGGAAATAAAGAAGACAATGAACATTGGGAATAGTGGCAACCAGTGCCAGTTTAGAAGTCCATAATCTCCTTTTTGAGCCATTACGATATCTGTAAGGTTCAAAGATCCGACTAGTAATAATACTGTAACGATTACGAACCCAATAGAGACCTCATAAGAAATCATTTGAGCTGCTGAACGAAGAGCACCGAGGAACGGGTATTTAGAGTTTGAAGCCCAACCGCCCATGATGATGCCATAGACCTCGAGGGATGATATAGCAAGGATGTAAAGGATCCCGACATTGATGTCTGCTACTGCCCAGCCTTTATCAATCGGAACAACGGCCCATGCAGCAAGTGCTAGAACTGTTGTAACAATTGGTGCCAGTAGAAAGACAAATTTGTCTGATTTTGAGGGAATAATCGGCTCTTTTAGAACGAATTTTAGCATATCAGCAAAAGATTGCAGTAATCCAAAAGCACCAACTACGTTTGGTCCTTTGCGCAATTGTACTGCTGCCCAGATTTTTCGGTCTGCGTAAAGAATGTAGGCGATTAAAATTAGTAGACCCACCATGAGTGCAAGACTATGCAATGCAATCCAAAAGAAGGGCCAGCCGTAAGTTGTCATGAACTCAGTCATGGGTGCCTGTCGCCTTTTCTGCTGATTGTTGTTTAATAGCGCTCATTTCAGTCATTACTTTTGACGCGCGCGCGATAGGGTTTGTGTCATAGAAATCTTCAACACAAACAGAAAGAGCTTGTTCAGATAAATCACCGATGTCTTTTGCTGCGAGTTTGATCACATCCTGGCTATCTGCTTTTTCAAGACTATTTACAGCTGCCAATTTAGGATTGGAATTGTACATCTGTGTGCGTAGCTCGTTTAAATTGTTAAACCCAAATGGTTTGCCAATGGCACCAGAAAGCGCTCTTAAAATCGCCCAATCATCTTTTGCATCATTGGGCGGGAAGATCGCTCTGTTTGTGTGCTGTACACGGCCTTCTAAATTCATGTAGGTGCCGTTCTTTTCCGTATAGGCAGACCCAGGTAAAATCACATCGGCGCATGAGGCTCCAGCGTCACCATGGCTACCTTGGTAAACCACGAATGCATCGCCTAAGTTTGATGTGTCAATTTCATCTGCACCTAATAGGTAAAGAAAATCTATTTGATTGTTTTTGGCTTGCGCGACGATTTCACTTGTTCCTAAGCTACCCTCTTCCGGAACGAAACCAAGTTCAAGGCCTGCTACTCTGCTGGCTGCAGTGTGGAGAATGTTGAACCCATTCCAACCTGGTTTAATGGCATCATAACCTTCAGCTAATTTGGCTGCAGCAATGAGGTTCGTTAGCCCATCTTCGCCTTTTAACGCGGTTGCACCGATGATGATCATTGGGTTCTCTGCATTGCGCAGAATTTCGGCAAAACCACCAGCTCCATGATCCAGTTTAGACAGATCCGCAGGTGAATTACCAATATGATGCGTTTCGAAAGTGAGATCTTCGTTAGCGCCGATCACACCGACATCTACCAAGCCATTTGCCCAACGGCCACGGATACGCGCATTGAGAACTGGTGTCTCAAGCCGAGTATTTGCACCAATCAATAAGATTGCATCGGCTTTATCGATACCTTCGATAGTGCTGTTAAAGAGCGTTGAAGCTTCACCAAAAGTTTTATTCAAAATTGTTCCATCTTGGCGACAATCTATATTTTTCCACTCAAGGCGTTCGGCTAATAGTATTAATGAGAAAATAACTTCAGCTGTGGCTAAGTCACCAACTATCATCCCAGCTTTACGCGGCACTGTTGATGACATGTTGCTTGCAACGAGCTCTAAAGCTTCATCCCAGCTGGCTTCGCGAAGCTGGCCTTCTTCTCTGATATATGGGCGGTCTAACCTTTGGCTACGCAGACCATCCCACACGAAGCGGGACTTGTCAGAAATCCATTCTTCGTTCACAGCATCATTGTTGCGCGGCATAATGCGCATCACTTCACCAGAACGACTATCAATACGAATGTTCGAGCCAATAGCATCCATGACGTCGATGCTTTCTGTCTTAGTTAATTCCCAAGGACGGGCTGTAAAAGCAAACGGTTTTGAGGTTAGTGCACCAACGGGGCAAAGATCAATTACATTGCCTGAGAGCTCTGAAGTGATGCCTTTTTCAAGATAAGTTGTGATTTCAGCATCTTCACCGCGACCGATTAGGCCAAGTTCTTCAACGCCTGCGATTTCGGTCATGAAGCGAACGCAACGCGTACAGTGAATACAACGGGTCATTTGAGTTTTGATCAAGGGACCTATGTTTTTATCTTCAACAGCACGTTTATTTTCATCATAGCGACTTGAATTGTCACCGTAAGCCATGGCCTGATCTTGCAAATCACATTCGCCACCCTGATCACAAATCGGGCAATCAAGTGGGTGGTTAATGAGTAGAAATTCCATCACACCTTCACGTGCTTTTTTTACAGGCGGTGTGATGGTGCAAATTTCTGGTGGCTGGCCTTCTGGGCCTGGGCGCAGATCATTTACATTCATTGCGCAAGACGCAATTGGTTTTGGCATGCCTTTGACTTCAACAAGACACATGCGGCAGTTGCCTGCAATTGACAATCTTTCATGGTAACAGAAGCGCGGAATTTCGAAGCCCGCTTGCTCACATGCCTGAAGAACGGTGCTACCGTTTTCAACATCGATTTCTGTTCCGTTGATATTGAGCTTTGGCATATTGTTGCCTTTTCTCCATCTAATCCAAAACCATACATTTCTCTCTCGTTTTAATTAAAAAACCGCGTTTAGAGAAATGCGCTAAATATTTAATTCAGTGCTTACTATTCAGCAGCAACTGGTTCACCAACGGCCCCATCTGGGTCCGGGTTGGCTGCGTATTGATCTATTCTATCTTCAATCACATGACGGAAATGACGGATCAAACCTTGAACAGGCCAAGCTGCCGCATCACCAAGGGCACAAATTGTGTGTCCTTCTACTTGTTTTGAAACTTCGAATAACATGTCGATTTCGCGTTTTGTTGCTTGGCCTTTGACCATGCGTTCAAGAACGCGCCACATCCAGCCTGTGCCCTCACGGCACGGTGTGCATTGGCCGCAACTCTCGTGCTTATAAAAGTAAGCAAGGCGCGCAATGGCTGCGATCATGTCTGTAGATTTATCCATCACGATGACAGCAGCGGTGCCTAAACCTGATTGCAATCCACTTAAGCAATCAAAGTCCATGGTCGCGTCCATCATTTGTTCCGCTGGGACACAAGGTACTGATGATCCGCCTGGGATTACAGCTAGTAAATTGTCCCAACCACCTCTGACACCACCGCAATGTTTCTCGATCATTTCTTTGAATGGGATGCCCATTTCTTCTTCGAATGTGCTTGGTGTGTTGATATGGCCAGATACACAGAAAAGTTTTGTGCCTGTGTTGTTTGGCTTGCCCAAACCTGCGAACCATCCACCGCCACGGCGTAGAATGGTTGGTGTGACAGCAATTGATTCAACATTATTCACTGTCGTTGGCGCGCCATAAAGACCAACATTCGCTGGGAATGGAGGTTTCAGGCGTGGTTGGCCTTTTTTACCTTCAATTGATTCAATAAGGGCTGTTTCTTCACCGCAAATATAAGCACCAGCTCCATGATGAATGTAACAATCAAAGTCCCAGCCATGAACATTGTTTTTACCTATTAATTTTGCTTCATAAGCTTCATCAATAGCACGTTGCAGTGCTTCCCTCTCGCGGATGAATTCGCCGCGCACATAGATGTAGCATGTGTGTGCTGCCATAGCGAAAGATGCAAGGAGTGCACCTTCGACCAAATGGTGAGGATCATTGCGCAAGATGTCACGGTCTTTACAAGTGCCCGGCTCAGATTCGTCAGCATTAATGACTAAATAGTGAGGACGGCCATCAGATTCTTTAGGCATAAACGACCATTTTAAACCTGTTGGAAAGCCAGCTCCACCACGACCCCGTAGACCTGATGATTTGACTTCATCAATAATCCAATCACGGCCTTTATCTATGAAATATTTTGTACTGTCCCATGAGCCGCGTTTGCGAGCGCCTTCAAGGCCAACATCTTTCATACCGTAAAGATTTGTAAAAATACGATCTTTATCCTGGAGCATTATTTGTCTCCCTTTGGAGCATCATCATAATTTGCCCGTTTAGAAAATTCTGTCTCGATGCCACTGGCTAGCGTTTTTGCCTGCTCTAACCAGTTCTCACGATCGATACGACCTTTAAAGGATAGGCTATTATCTACCCAAGCGATGTTTTTTGGTGTCCAATTAGAGATCTGGTCAAAATGGTAAAAACCAAGTGCATTTAACGTTGCCTCGAGCTTTGGACCAACGCCTTTAATCATTTTCAGATCATCGCCTTTGCCATCTCTTGGACCATCCAAATATTCTGGTCGATCTTCATCAGACACTGTATCGGTTGCTGCTTTACCACCTGATGACTTTTCTGAAAGTGCGGAAGCTGCGGCGCTCTTCAGGTCTTCTGTCGTCTTATCTGCCGATGAGCTGTCTTTAGGTGATGCTTCATTTTCTTTTGAAGAAACTTCTGTTGCATCTGATTTTTTTTCGGTAGTCGTATCACTCACGGCTGTCAGGATTTCTCCTGAGGCCTCTTTTTCGGATGCAGTTTCTTCTGCCACATCAGATGCGCCTATTGATAAGTTCAACGGCACATACTCTGGCACTTCAGTTAATGTTGTTAGGCCGCTTTCTGGGCAAGACAAGGTGCGCTCAATTTGCGGGCCTGGTTTTGGTTGTTCACCGCGCGCAAATGCGTCGAGTAATTCTTCAAGCGCCTTTTCATCTAAATCTTCATAGGTATCTTTGAAAATCTGGATCATTGGTGCGTTTACACACGCGCCTAAACACTCAACTTCTTCCCAAGAAAAATCTCCATCTTCAGATAAAGTGTGCGGTGTCTTCGAAATGCGTTTTTTGCAAATTTCGATCAGCTCTTTTGAGCCGCGTAACATACAAGGAGTTGTACCACAAACCTGAATGTGAGCTTTTTTGCCGACAGGTGAGAGTTGGAACATTGTATAGAAAGTCGCAACTTCATACACACGGATGTATGCCATACCTAAAAGGTCTGCAACTTTGCGCATGGCAGGCTCTGAAGTCCAGCCATCATTTTGCTCTTGAGCTCGCCACAATAGTGGGATCACGGCTGAGCGTTCTTTACCAACCGGATATTTCTTAATAAGTTCTTCCGCCCAAATCATATTTTCAGCGTTAAACTCGAACTTTTCTGGTTGTTCTTGTGCAATACGTCTTACACTCATCGATCAACCTCCCCAAACACGATATCCAATGAACCAATGATTGCTGATACGTCTGCTAGCATGTGTCCTCTGTTTAAGAAATCCATTGCTGAAAGGTGAGCAAACCCGGGGGCTCTAATTTTGCATCGATAGGGTTTGTTAGAACCATCTGCAATAAGGAAAACGCCGAATTCACCTTTTGGTGCTTCAACAGCTGCGTAAACTTCACCAGCTGGAACTTTTACACCTTCAGTGTAGAGTTTAAAGTGATGGATTAATGCTTCCATCGATTCTTTCATTTCATTACGGCGTGGCGGTGCGATTTTATTATCTTTAATGATCACGGGTCCGTCTGTTGTGCCCAATAGTTCACAACATTGCTTCATGAGTGACGTTGACTGGCGCATTTCTTCCATACGGAGGAGATAGCGATCATAACAATCGCCATTTTTACCAATCGGTATATCAAATTTCAATTCATCGTAAATCTCATATGGTTGTGATTTACGCAAATCCCATGCAGCACCTGAGCCGCGTACCATGACCCCAGAGAAACCCCATGCCAGTGCATCTTCTAAACTGACAACGCCGATATCAACGTTACGTTGTTTGAAAATACGGTTGTTAGTAAGAAGTGTTTCAATGTCATCGCATACCTTTAAGAATGGATCACAAAAATCATAAATGTCTTGAATAAGGTCTTCAGGTAAATCCTGATGCACTCCACCAACTCTAAAATAAGCTGCGTGCATCCTCGAACCTGAGGCGCGCTCATAAAAGATCATCAGTTTTTCACGTTCTTCAAAGCCCCAAAGAGGCGGCGTTAGAGCGCCTACGTCCATGGCTTGTGTCGTGACATTCAATAAATGAGAAAGTAAACGGCCGATCTCAGAGTAAAGAACACGAATGATCTGACCGCGGCGCGGCACATCAATCTTTAATAGCTTTTCTGCTGCCATACAGAAGGCATGTTCCTGGTTCATCGGTGCGACATAATCCAAGCGATCAAAGTAAGGTATAGCTTGGGCATAAGTCTTAGATTCAATTAATTTTTCGGTACCACGATGCAGCAATCCGATATGAGGATCAACTCGCTCAACAACTTCTCCGTCGAGTTCAAGAACAAGACGTAACACACCGTGTGCTGCAGGGTGTTGAGGACCAAAATTGATGCTGAAATTTCTTAAACTTTTTTCTGACATCTAACTTATCCTTCCCCCTCACTAGCTTTTTCATCACCAGGCAGGACGTAGTCGGTCCCTTCCCATGGGCTTTGAAAGTCAAAATCCCTAAATTCTTGGGCCAATTTCACAGGTTCATAAACAACACGTTTTTGCGTTTCATCATAACGAACTTCAACGTAGCCAGTTGTTGGAAAATCTTTACGTAACGGATAACCCTGAAAACCATAATCTGTTAGAAGACGGCGGAGATCTGGGTGTCCATCAAAGGCGATCCCGTACATATCATAAGCTTCACGTTCGAGCCATAGTGCGCCTGGATAGACTGAAACAGAGCTTGGGACTGGCGTGTCTTCATCGGTTTCTATTTTTACTCGGATGCGACTATTTTGCTTTAAACTCAGCAAATGATAGACGACTTCAAAACGATTTTCTCTATCTGGGTAATCAACACCGCACAGATCAATGATGCAGCTGAATTTACACTGAGGATCGTCTCTAAGGAATTTTAATACACTTAAGATTTCGTCGCGCTCGGCGATTAATGTGAGTTCGTCATGCTCAACGGTTGCAGTTTTGACACCGCTGGCCATTTTAGAGCAGATAAAATCTCCAATATCCTGCAATCCGCTTTGCAAAACTGTCTCCTTTAAAGATCTTAAGTTTTTTATCTCAGAATTACTTGAGATTTTCAAAACCTAACTCAAATCAAAGCACTCTTAAATGAGCACTCACCCTCAAGTGCTCACACGATTAAGTGCTTAGCGCTCAATTGTACCTGTCCGTCGAATTTTCTTTTGTAATAAAAGAATACCGTAAACCAGTGCTTCTGCCGTTGGAGGGCACCCGGGGACATATACATCCACTGGTAACACCCGATCACAACCGCGAACCACTGAATATGAATAGTGATAATAGCCACCACCGTTTGCGCAACTTCCCATAGAAATTACGTAACGTGGCTCAGGCATTTGATCGTAAACTTTACGGATGGCTGGTGCCATCTTGTTTGTCAGAGTGCCGGCCACAATGATCACATCTGATTGACGAGGACTTGCTCTTGGAGCAAAGCCAAACCGTTCAACATCATAACGTGGCATTGAAGCTTGCATCATTTCAACAGCGCAACATGCAAGACCAAATGTCATCCACATCAATGACCCTGTTCTTGCCCATTGGATCAGATCTTCATAGGCTGCAACAACAAATCCCTGATCTGTTAAATTGCCTGACAATTCATTGAAATAAGGATCATCAGCGCGCATGACTTGACCATTGGCATCTCTTAGACCTTGTTCCATTTCAGGAGACCAATTCATTTCAGTATTGAATGGAGGTTTTGTAATTAATCCCATTTCTTAAAATCCCACGCTGTCTTAATTCTAACGCTTTAAAAATTCTTCAAATATTAAATTCATTCGACTTAAGCTGATTTGATCTAAGTCACCTAATACTTTAACCGAACTTGTATTCGCCTATTTATTTTTAATCCCACACACTTTTAATCCCATTCAAGGGCACCTTTTTTCCAGGCATAGATCAAACCAATTGTAAGCTCGCCTAAGAAAATCATCATGGCCCAAAAGCCTACATCGCCGATTTCTTTAAAAGTGAGCGCCCAAGGAAACAGAAAAACAGCTTCAAGATCGAATATGATGAACAACATTGCGACGAGATAAAACCGCACATCAAATTTCATTCTAGCATCGTCAAATGGTTCAAAACCACATTCGTAAGGAGAGAGCTTTTCTTTATCTGGTTGTTTGTAAGCGACTAAAAACGGGGCAGCCATTAATGCCAATGCAATAACAGCAGCTATTCCTATAAATATCGCGATTGGCAGATATTGCGCGGCTACTGTATCCATATTTTTGCCCTCATTCTCATGCAATAACTTTAGATTGTATTGCTTGTCATGTGTGTGGCTGTGGTCAAGGAAAGCTTAGACTAATTTATAGGTTATGCACCTTCAAATTTACATTGTCTTGCTCAATTATCTGATTTTGCACAATCTAGATTTTTAAAAACACTATATTTTAAAAAATCCGAAGGTTATTCAAAATCAAACTACACCAAAGATTAACGAACAAAAATGTCATACATCTTTGGTTTAGATAATTTAGCTCAGACTTATCACCCTTGGATGTCCACTCTTAAAGCCGCGTCTATTATTTATATTTTATCGATTTATAAATTTTGCAGACTGGCTTTTTTTCAGCAAGTGGCGAAACCGCGCAGCGACATTTTTTCCTCTAAACAGCAAAGTCATTATTTTTGTTTAACTGACTCGCGCCATATGTGCAGATTTTTATTATTCGTACAAGTGCAAGAATGACTTTTTGTTGGGTTTTTGGCCTAGAAAAATATTGTTTGAATGGCCAAGAGGATAATTGGAGAAAAATAAAACTCTGACCTTGCTGTCTTTTTTATTTTCATTTATTCAAAAGGATTACGCAAGGTTCAGCAGCAATCATACAGAGTACTGAGGTGCCGACATTTCCTTCTTTATCATTGCCAAAACCGATACGCCTGCATTCATATTTTTTATTATTGGCATCTTTCCACTGGCTATAAACACTTCCATAGCGTTTTTTGACACTTTCAGCCCAGCGTGCTTTGGTTTTAAACTCTGCAATTGTTTGCCATTCATCTCGCATGAATAGATGCTCAGATTTCACTTCTATTGCATTGACACAGTGTTTACTAGGATTGCTAAGATTAACTTCATTAGAAACAACCGACTGATTTACATGCATATTTTTCTGTTTCATTTGCTGTGCCTGAGTTAATGAAACCCCGCAAAAGGTGAAAAAGAGCACAGAAAAGAGCATTCTGCACTTTATCGCTTGCTTTGATATTCGAAGTCTAGCAAGTGAGTCAAATATTTTGCATTCGTTTAAAAATATTCGCTGTTTCATCTTTTTAGGATGGGAGAGAATTGTAGTATCTGTCAACTCTACAGATTGGCAAGATTTTACCTCAAGCATTCTTATTTGCTAGAATCAGCTACGCATAAACTTGTGATTGTTAGCAAGTAAATGATTTGAATTTTACAGGTGAGGATAAAAACAAGAAATGGCGGGAGTGACGAGACTCGAACTCGCGGCCTCTGGCGTGACAGGCCAGCGCTCTAACCAACTGAGCTACACCCCCGCAACCGAACAAAATCGGTAAATCTCTTATATGCACATTAATCATTCTGTGCAGTTGAGAAGTGCCGTTTGTAGCTCGCG
>JAJFHW010000114.1 GCA_021775385.1 Hyphomicrobiales bacterium
GTGGCTCAGGCGTAGGTACGGCCAGAGGCAGAAGGTTTCCCTTGTTTATGGCAATGCGCGAGTTTGGCGATGTCATCGCATTCGATCAACGGGGAACTGGCTGGTCGGGCAATATACCTGAATGCGAAACAAAGGACAAATTTTCTCTGAACGAGCCAATCTTACTGAAAACGACATTACCTAGACTGCGCCATGCAGCGGATGAATGCGCACAATTCTGGCGCGAACAGGGTGTTGATCTTTCCCAATTTGATCGGTTTAAATTTGCTTCCGCCTTTGGTGCGGATATTCCTGTTTGTGTGGCTTCTGTGCCTGCGTTTATGCATGGTGTTGGGGAGCTTATCGACCCTATTGGTCAATTTCCACGTGCTGGCCTATTGTTAGTCAATCCACGAATTTCTGTGCCAACTGGTATGGTTTTTAAAGCTTTAGATGCCGCAGATTATATAAAAGATGATCCCTCTAAATATGAGATGCATAGTCGCCGAGATTTTGATTTTGGCTCAATAGGCGATGTTATTGAATATATGAAAATTGTTCCGAATGACCTTCTAAAGCCGGCTTTAAAAATTGCGCCTAAAATTAGTGATGTCTTAGCGGAGATTAACTTGCTTGATGGATGTTTAATTTCTCGGCTTTCTGGTTCTGGAGCCACTTGTTTTGGTTTGTTTGAAACTGAGGATATTGCTAAGAAAGCTGGGCAATATTTGAAGTCAAGATATCCAGAGTGGTGGATTGAAGGGACGTTTATTAGGCCGTCACTCGTGTCATCTGATGTACAAGTACCAACTGGTGTATAAGTTTTTTAGTTAGAGTATTCCTGAATGAGCTAAGTAAATAAATGAAAGCCAGTCTGTTAACGAGGAAATACTCATCTACGAGACTGGCTTTCATTAAGAGATTAGTTTTTTAAATTATTTTTACCAACATGCTAGCGTGTCTGCTCTGCAGGTGTATTCATCGAAAAGTATGACATCTATGAAAAGTTTACATGAAACGGTTTTTGGTTTTGTGCGATAATTTTTAATATTGTTTTTTGTCATCCATTCAGCAATGTGTTTATCAAGTAAACGTTTGGCATCTTCTGTTGGGCCTTTTTTGCCATAATCATTTACTGTGAAACCGAACTTTTTACATCTTGCTTCTGCGTTACCTGGGTTAATGGTGAGAGTTGCTGTAACAGCTAGTAGTAGTGTTGCTACGATTAAAAACTTTCTATAAAGACCCATAATCTTACCTCAATTAACTATGTTAAATTCTGTTTTCCATGTTCGTGTGAGGGGGAGTTTGAGTCAAATAAAAAGTGGCGCAGAGCTTCACCTCTGCGCCACTTATAAACGGTTTGATTTTATGATGTAACGTCTAAGCCTCAGTTTTTTTGTCCTTAGTTTTTATTTTTAGGACAGAAGCTTCGACAAAAAGATCATTAATTATAGCTATTATAGTCTGGGTTATAAGTTTCGTTCTTATGAGGGGGTTCGCAAGTGGTATCTTCTGCTTGGCATTCAAAACTTAGGTATTTTTCATCTCTTATTCTTTGAGCTGAACTTCTCTGCTTTTTTTCTTTTTTAGATTTTTTTGTTTTTGTGTCGTGTACAGGAACGATTAAAGAAGAGAAGGTTCCTGTTGCTTTTTCTTCTGGAAAGACAGTATCTGCATTCGCTGGGGAGAGAAAGACGAGTATTGTAAATAGAGTTGTAAATAGTGCGATTATTGATTTTATCATAATAGTCCTCTGATGCTGATATGATCAGCTGTTAAGAATTTATGATTGAGATAAGTTGTTTGATTTGATCGTTTTTCACATGACCACTGTAAATAATCCCAATCCGTGAATGCCCTAACTTTGAGCCGAAATAAGGAAAATGTCATATCAAGACGGTTCACAAGCTCACAATCAATTTTGCTCAATTGTGATGGATTAAACTGCAATCAAAGCTGTATGTCATACGTCTTTGTGGGTAGGGATTTTCTAAGTAATACCAAGTAGTTATACTTTAGTGCCGGATAAAGCCGACTGAGAGATTTTCAGTCGGCTTTTGTTGTTCTTATGTATTAAATTTAGCTGGATTATTAATTGCCGATGTAAGGACCATCAGTTCCAAGACGTTCACTGAAAAGGCCGCGGCCATCAAAAATGGGATTAAAATCACCAGGGCGGTTTCCATAGCCATTTAATGTATCTGAATATTTGTATGAATAGCCGCCAACTTTTTTTCTAAAGCCGCGCACTTTTGGGCGACCTTTTCTATATTTGCTGTTTGGTGCTTGAGCGAATAAATCAAATAAGAAAAAACCAGATTCATTGGGGTAATATCTGTTTCCAGCCTGTGCTGGTAGAGTTAAAGTGATAAGTATAAAGATTGAGCTTATAGTCGCGATGATGGTTTTCATAGTTTTTACTCTTGTTCGAACTGTTGAAAGGACTGTTAGTTAATTACTTGAGCCATATCAGACGATTATGATCCATAATCTCTTTATTTAGATTTAATCATTCGCCTATTTTATCTATGATTAGTTTGAGCGTCTAAAATTGGTTTGTCATCTCATTTTATCTGATAATTGATAACAGCTTTGTGAAGAGGTTCTCTTGGATAGACGGTCTTTTAAAGTCATAGTTTTGTTGAGCTTTTTGCCCCTTTTCCTTTTTTCATTAGGAGTTAATGCCGCTCCGTTGCAGCCAGCTAGTGAAATGAGGCTGCAAGAGAGATTGGAAGCTGTTGGGTTTATAGGCCCTACACGTTTGTATCTACGTCTATTTAAACAAGAAAAAACTCTCGAAATTTGGTTGAAGACTGGGTTG
Organism: Hyphomicrobiales bacterium; assembly: GCA_021775385.1. GTDB lineage: Bacteria > Pseudomonadota > Alphaproteobacteria > Rhizobiales > HXMU1428-3 > HXMU1428-3. The sequence continues at coordinate 2,804 of JAJFHW010000114.1, forward strand.
AGTTCTGGGGCTACTTATAAGCTCTATAAGAGTTTTGATATTTGTAATTACTCTGGAAAATTAGGCCCTAAAATTTCTGAAGGAGATAAGCAAGCTCCGGAGGGATTTTATCATGTTCCTGCTGGAGATGTGCTCTGGAATTCCAGAAAATGGCCCCGGGCACTTAACTTGGCTTTTCCTAATATTTTTGATGGATTAACAAAGCGAACAGGATCTTATTTGCTCATACATGGCGGGTGTTCTTCTGTTGGTTGTTATGCTTTGAAAAATGGACCTATGTCAGTTTTATATGATTTGGTTTCCATAGCGCTAAAACAGGGACAAAAGGTTATACCGATACATATTTTTCCATTTCGCTTTAGTAAGAAAAATTGGAGAAAACACAAGGGACATAAATTTATAAAGTTTTGGCAAGTGATGCAGCCTGTCTATGATAGTTTTAATGAGAACCGAAAACTTCCTTCTATATTGGTTTGCCAATCTGGCTACCAAGTTTATTCATCGGATGAATTCGTGGATGATCCTGGTTTTGTAAAACAAGGTTGTTTACAGCCTATGCCTCTTGGTAGTGATGCATTGCCACATATGGCTAGTTTATCCTGGGTAGTGAAGCTTAAAGACAGATATAAGGCGTTATTGGGCGTACGGCGCAAGAATGAACAGAAAGGTCCCAGAATACGTATTAAATGTAACTTGAAGCGACCTTCTTGTAAGAGATGGTTGGCTTTACGCAAGCGTATGTTAAAGCGGGGAACTTTACCGAAATCATTGTTACGTTAAGATTACTCTTGAGCATATTCAATACAAATTGAATGTTTTAGTTATTTTTTGAGCGCTCAATTATTCCAATCCTCGTTGAACTCCGGTTGGATTGTGCTCTAACTGGCTTTTGAGATTGTGATGCTGGCTTTAATTTGTCCAGCTTTATAAGGGGCTGGTGTTGTGGTGTTATAATATGTTGTTCCGTCTTTCACGATCTTAACATAAATATAGCAACTTTTGCTTTTGCCGCAGTCTTCTAAGCGATTTTGATCTATCGGAAAATTGACTTTAACGCCTGTGTCGCCTTGGGAAAGTTTTACAACATCACCAATGATAACTTGATCTTTAGGATTTGCAGCTGAAGCGTTTTCTATGCTGATGACGATGTCTGCGCCTTGGGGCATACGCCCTCTATTATCAGTTGAAATTTTTAAGCTGAGAAATGCATCACCTAATTTGGCGCCAGGGGGCGGTGTATAACCAAGGCCTCCACAACCAGCGATTAGGCTTGTGCAGATTAAGGCTAAGCTTAGAGACACACTTCTTGTATGTTGTCTTAAAGAGGCTAGAAGCCTTGCTGTTTCATATTTTATCATCATGTTGAAGCATTATCCCGTAAATCAGTGAAGACGCAAGGGATAATGCTTTAAAAATTGTGCTTATAGAATGACAGATTTATAAAACATGTTGAGTATTTTTATTCGCAGCGGATTTTATCGACCAATGCTTGGACTTCCAATATCATTATATTGGTCGCAATATTCACTAATGCGGGAATCATGTCCGACGTGCTGACAGATTTCGATTTTTTTATGAATGTTATTCCTCACCTGTTTAGCTGAGACTTTATATCCGTAAGATCTAGCAACTTTTGCTATATAGGAATTTTCGCAAGGGGGAGTTGCGATTAAATTACCTTGTACCACTTGATAAGGGCCTTTGCAGGTTAGTTTATAGCGGCCAGCTGCTGCGTCTTTAGTGAGCAGAAAAAGAACTGATGAGAAAACAATTAAACTTAGTAAAATCATTGTTCTGGACTGAGTTGACAAACTAGATGTTTTTAAGAGGGGTGACATGGTCTTGTCTCCTTAGTTATTGGGATTGCACATGATTTATCTTTATTGATAATGGCATTCACAATAAGAAAATTAATTCATTCGTTCTGTGTGATTTATCACAGAGCATGATGGCGGTTTCAGTTAGTGCGATTTTTATTATAATGAAGCAAGACCTATAATTTGCCAATTCAGATTTATGTGATCAATCTCTTCGAAATTGTGAGGTTCGCTCATTTCTATAATACTAGAAGACTATGTTTCTCTAATAAGAGAGTGTCGTATTTGTGTTGACAGCCCAATAAAAGCGCCACTTCCACATGATCCGCGCCCAGTTTTGCAAGTTTCTAAAGATGTGAGAATTGCAATTTGTGGCCAGGCGCCGGGGACAAAAGTTTACCTTTCGGGTAAACCATTCACTGATGCTTCAGGAGATCGGTTACGTGAGTGGATGGGCGTTGATGATACGATTTTTTATGATGCAAAAAAAATAGCGATTGTTCCAATGGGGTTTTGTTTTCCTGGGCAGACCCCCAAAGGAGCTGATTTGCCTCCGAGGCGAGAGTGCGCTGCTCATTGGCATGATGGTTTGTTTCCGCTTTTGACTAAACTTGATTTGGTACTCCTTGTTGGAAAATATGCAATTGCGCATGATTTAAAAGGCCATGAAGGTTTATCTGATTTTGCTCAACGACCTTTGTATGAAATCGTTGGAAATTATAAATCTTTTTTTTCATTAAATGATGCTTCTAAAGGTACGCCTTTATATTTACCTCTGCCGCATCCTTCGTGGCGCAATAATCATTGGTTAAAGAAAAACTTGTGGTTTGAAGAGGAGTATTTGCCTTTGCTTCGGAAGGAGGTTCTGAAAAGATTGTGAAACCGTAAAAAGAAAGCGGGAGTGGGAATGAAAATTAAGCTTTTATTTACTTGGATTGCGCATATCTAAGTATATGAAATTTATCTAGCCAGGTTTTTAGTTCTAGACATGTAAAGTTATTAGATACATTAAAAATGGATATGACATGACCTATTCTGCTGCTCTTAAAAAAAATATAGAAAAAAGCGAAAAAGAAGTTGTTAGCCTTAAAGAGCAGATTAATAGAGTTTCGGGTGTTGCTGCTCAAATTAATGCTGTGACCAGGCAAACAAATTTATTGGCGCTGAATGCGACAATTGAAGCTGCTAGAGCTGGCGAAAGCGGAAAAGGTTTTGCTGTTGTAGCGGGTGAGGTTAAAATTCTTGCTGAGCAGACTAAAGAAGCGACTGAAGAAATTGGTGAAATTTTAAAAACTCTAAATCTTCATGCCGGTAACCTAGAAGACAATATTTCTAAAATTATATTGGAAACCGGAAATGCTTCTGAGGTTGTAGAAACATATGACGCCATGCCACCTGCTCATGAAGCACCAACTTTTGAAGCGCCTTTAGAGGCTAGAGCTTCGAGTTCTGGTCAGGAGTTGTTTGGGGTTTCTGAAGCTCAAAAGCAATTGGTTAAAACTAGCTTTGCTCTTGTTGAAGAAAAAGCAGATGTGGCAGCAGACCTGTTTTATCAGCGGTTATTTGACGCAGCGCCTGAACTTCGCTCTCTCTTTTCTGATGATTTAACGGATCAAAAGAAAAAATTAATGGGAGCTCTTAAGGTTCTGGTTAATACACTTGAATGTCCTGATAAATTAAT
>JAJFHW010000115.1 GCA_021775385.1 Hyphomicrobiales bacterium
GAGTTAAGCCAGGACACCGCCGCCTGCGTTTCTCTTTCTTATATATTCAATTGTCAAAGAGCCCGATGGATAAGGGATTGAATAATCAATCCATCCTCGATTGTATATAGATCAAATTGTGAGTTGTAAACCCCTAATAAAAACAAAAACACAAGAGAGACTTCCGATAACCCGGAAAGCCTAACTTTCGCTTATTGTCTTTCAGCTTGTCTGCGTTGGCCACTTTCGTGTGTCCCGCGTCCCCGCTGCTGATGTCGCTATTAACCCCAAAACCCCCTTCCAAGTCAACGCCTTTTTTCAAAAAACTTCATTTTTTTTCAAAAAAAACGCTAAGCAATTGAAAATTATAGAGTTTTATTTCAAACTTTTTTACGCTGAAATAAACGCCCGCGGTAGCCCCATACTCATTGGTTTTAGCTTCCTTACAAAACTCAATTTTTCAGCGTTTTTTTTCGTATCCTGGACCTCTAAAACAACCAAAAAAAATACATTTTTTTTATAATCCGGGTCATATTTTTAAAATTTTCCGTCCAATCCAAGACAAAACAATGTTCAAACCACCTAGTTACCTATCAATTTCTCTATTAATTCAGCTTTTAATAGGATGAAAATTTCATCCATTCACAACAGGCCCTATATATAAATGTATAGGGCACATATTTTTAAGACGCTCATTCATACAAATTCAGCTCAAAAAACCTCTTTCAAAATGCTGAACGTCATCAAAATGAATATTCAGTATTGAGAAATCAGTGAATTAATGTCAGAGACAGGAATATAAAGATTTTGATCTGTTTAGCTTTTTAACAAATTAATCTTTTTGAATGACGCGATTTAATATAATTTAATTCGTACTCATTTATGACAACTTATTCAGGCATACCTTATTCAAGCTTTTTATCGTCAAACGATGTTAAACAAGAACAAAGGGAACTTGAGGGGGGAATTAAAGGTTGAAATATCGCAGAACGAGAGCCCCAAGGCATCCAAAGCACAGGCTTCGTCAGCAAAAAAGCTTGGTTCCAACTAAAGGTAATTCCTTGCCTGAAGTTTACCTATCAAGAACACAAGCCGGTTCATCAAGCATATTTGACAAAGACCACTTCGGCGCCCACGCAGGAGCCAAGTTCAAATGGCTGATCAGCACTTTGATCGCAGGTACAGTCGGCGTCGCAGCATTAGGTGTGGCTCTTTATGGCGCGATGAATGTTGAAGACGGTTCAGGAATGGTCGAATCTCTCAAGAAAGCCAGTGTCGCGGCAATGTCTCCCTTTAAGCCCAAAACGATGGATGACAAACAACTCACCTCATCATTTGGCAAGACAGACCGTCTGCCATCTACAAGCCAGGGCTTATCAACCAAATACATCATTCATGATTCAATCGTTCAAAAACGTAACGATAGAGAATTCATCGCCATCAAACCTTATGTACGCATCGTCACGCGCCTAGCAACAAATGTCGAACCCAATAAATCCATCCCTCTTTTTAACCCTTTTAAGCTTTATGCAAACCTCAATCCAATTGCATCTAAAAACAATACGCCCTCTAAAACAAACACAAGAGTGCAGATGCAATCAAAAACTGTTGAATTACACGGTGGCATTCTCCCCACCGAAGATGGCCAAGAGTTAGACGAAAAAGAAATTCATCAACTCGTCTCTAACGAATATCAGGATGAGAATTTTGCCCTCAGAGCAACCATTTATAACGATAAAGAAAATTCAGATGCCCCATCAGATGCCTCTGAGGAAAAGGTAAAGAAGGCCGCTCTGCCTCTTACAAAAAACACAACAGTCTTGGAAAAAACAATCATCATTCCAGATGAAGACAGCTTCGAAGGCTTGGAAACACATATAATAGCTGTCCGGAAAAAGGATAATTTGCGCACTATACTCGCAAAAGCAAAGGTAAGCAGCTGGCAAGCCCCTGCCATCGCAGAAGCCATGGAGCCAATCTATTCAGCTACGAACATTAAGATGGGTCAAGAACTGCATTTAATGCTAACACCATCTCTCACAACCAATAATGAGATGGACCTTGTCCGTGTTAGTATTTATGAAAGCGGAGCCCACATTGTAAGTATTGCCCGAAATTCTGCTGGTGAATTTATCGCAAGTAATCATGGCGCTCACTCAGCATTACTAGAACAGCTTGCATCAAAAGAAAAAAAGCGACCAACAAGCCTTTATAATAGCTTCTACCATTCATCTCAAAAACAATCGATTGATCATAAAATGATCATGAAAGTCCTTCGCATTCATGCCTATGACACTGATTTCAAACAACGTGTCGGACCAGGTGACGGCTTTGAATTGTTCTATGATGTCCAGGGTGATCAATCCACAACAGAAGCAAAATTAGGCAATCTGCTCTATACCTCTTTAACTATTGCAGGTGAAACTCGTAAATTCTACCGGTTCCGCACACCTGATGGTGAAGTCGACTTCTATGATGAAAATGGTGATAACGCCAAAAAATTCCTCATGCGCAAACCAGTTCGTGGTGGTGGCGCCAGACTTACATCCGGCTATGGCATGAGATACCACCCTCTGTTACAACGACGCAAAATGCACAAAGGTGTTGACTGGGCTGCAAGACCCGGCACACCAATTTTCGCAGCTGGCAACGGCCGCATTGAAGCCGCCAAACGTCATGCTGGTTATGGCAATTACGTTCGCATCAAACATGCCAATGGTTATAAAACAGCTTACGCCCACATGCTCCGCTTCGGTAAAGGTATTCGATCTGGGGTTAAAGTTCGTCAAGGACAGGTTATTGGTTATGTTGGATCAACAGGCCGCTCAACAGGCCCTCACCTTCACTATGAAATCCTCGTTAATAATCGTCACGTGAACCCAATGCGCATCCATGTGCCACGTGGGCGTCAGCTAAAGGGGAAAGAAATGGCCGACTTCCAAAAGGAAAGAACCCACATAGACAGCCTCATGCGCCGCATCCCAGTAAAAACCCGCGTCGCTCAGAATGAGAAGTAAGCCGGCACAACCTGAGTTCATTAGTTACTCAAAATTCTTTGCTCTTTTTCAATCATATTGACAATTTTTGAGTAAACGAGAGATGTGGCTAATACCTATTAATACCATCAAAAATAAAGTCTGCAAGTTGGCGTTCTGCTCCATCAGCCTCTGAGACCATTAGAGCGGCCAATTCTTTTACATCTGTATCATTGAGGTTGGTTTGAGCCTTAAGCTCTGCAATGCGCTTTGCTCGTCTTGCATGCGTTGCTTCTGCCTTACGGTCTCTTTCTTTCCATTGTCTCTCCTGCTCTGCATGTAGGGCAGAACGACAGGGTTCACAATAGAACTGATGTGCCTCGAATTCATGGCCAGTAAGAGCCTTATCTCCACATCTATCGCAGTCTCTGTAAGGGCCTGCGGCTAACTTCCGAAGATGATACTCCTGATTTTCTTTACGAAAAATCACCCAAGCAAGATCATTCTGTGGAGTACCAATGTTATCTTTGACCTAAAGAACGACTTCCAC
>JAJFHW010000116.1 GCA_021775385.1 Hyphomicrobiales bacterium
GCTAATGCTGGATTTATTCATCAACCTACAGGTCTATTCTTAACTGGTTCATATATCAACTACGAATATGACGGTGTTAGAATTGACAGTGACGCATGGCAAATTCAAGTTGGTGTTCAGCAAAGATGGAATGCTTTGGGTAAAACAACACTATTCGGTTCTTACGGAGAAACAGAAGATGGCGCAAATCTAGTTGCTGGCCAGTCTTCAGAACAAGAACGTATTGCTTTGGGTATCGTTCAAGACATCGATGCTGCAGCAATGAAGCTTTCAGTTGTATATGAGCATGTTGAAAGTGAACTAAGCACAGAAGGTCAAGGCCTACAAGATCTTGACACAATTAGATTTGCTGGTGTTATCCTCTTCTAATTGTTAATCAAAAATTCCTTTGATCAAGAAGGGCTCGGGGATTATCCCCGGGTCCTTTTTTTGTTTTTAAGAGTGTTAAAGTATTTCAGACATAATACCAGTTGAGCACAAGGGTTTATTACCCTAACCCACCCCAATGGCTGCAAACTGCCCGTTAATGTCATTCGCAACAGAGTGACCAAAAGCTTTTCATTCATATCCAAGATGGTCTCGCGAACACCTTATCCTGCCAAGTTAGCCTGCCAGTACGAGAGTTACAGCCTCACCAAGGCCAGAAGAGAAGAGGTTTCAACAGCAGATCAGCTAGTATCCTATTTCATTTAAAATTTCTTTTATGGATCTATTGAAACGCTCATCAATTGAAACGTTCTATGGCAACAGCGGTTCCTTCATTGTCGCTAATGCAAAATGAGTAATGTCATCAGAGATAGAAGGCGCGTTAACAACGGTCGCACTGTGCCCTGCGTGACCAGCAACTTTGCAGGTTGTCTGGTTTTATCAAGTCAAAAGTTAACCTTGCATACGCCCCAAAAGGCGCGTGATGCACGCAGGGTTAACAATTGATCTGGACGTAAGGGTAGTATCCTATTTATGTTTGAAATTGGCTGCGCGTTTTTCACTAAACGCTTCCATTCCTTCTTTTTGGTCTTCTGTCGAGAAAAGCGGATAAAATACACGTTGCTCATAATGAAGCCCTTCTTGAAGGGTTGTTTCAAAGGCCCGGTCCACAGTTTCTTTCGCTGCAAAAACTGATGGACGAGAAAAACCTGCAATGGTTTCAGCTGTTTTCAAAGCTTCATCTAAAAGCTCATCTACTGGAAAGATGCGTGAAACAAGACCAGAGCGCTCAGCCTCTTCTGCATCCATCATCCGCCCTGTTAAAATCATGTCCATGGCTTTGGATTTGCCAATAGCCCGCGTCAAGCGCTGCGACCCACCCATACCAGGAATAACGCCGAGTTTAATTTCTGGTTGTCCAAATTTAGCGGTATCAGAAGCAAGAATAAAGTCGCACATCATGGCTAGTTCACACCCTCCGCCCAAAGCAAACCCAGAGACAGCAGCGATAATTGGAACGCGGCACCGCCCCATATTATTGTACTGGCCAAAATGATCCGTCATCAACATTTCAATGTAAGACTTGGAGGACATTTCCTTAATGTCAGCACCAGCTGCAAAAGCCCGTTCAGAGCCAGTTATAACAATGCAGCCTGTATCAGGGTCATCCGCTAAAGTGTTAATATGTACCATTAGAGTTTCAAGTAATTCGGAGTTTAAGGCATTCAAAGCTTCAGGACGGTTCAACGTTAACAAAGCAACACGGCCCTTTTTCTCAAATGTTACTGTTGTGCTCATGATAGTGCTCCAATCGTTTGAAATTGTTTTTTTACAGGTCACTTATTGTTCAGATAGTGGATGATCGCAGAAAAATCAGCCCCGCCCTGGCCATCATCAACCATTTGTTTGTAAAGTCGTGTCGCATGTTCACCAAGCGGCGTCGCTGCATCAACAGATCCAGCAGCTTGTTGAGAAAGGTCCATATCTTTCAGCATCAAAGCGGCAGCAAACCCAGCTTTATAATCATTATCAGCAGGGGATTGCGGACCAACACCTGGGACCGGACAATAAGTATTTACAGACCAGCAAGAGCCAGAAGAAGTAGAGACAACATCAAACAAAGCAGATTGTGAAAGGCCGAGCTTCTCAGCCATTGCAAAGGCCTCGCAAGTGGCAATCATTGAAATACCAAGCATCATATTATTACAAATTTTAGCAGCTTGTCCCGAACCACCATCACCACAATGAACAGCCTTTTGTCCCATAATTTCAAAATAAGAAGCACCAATATCAAAAGCCTCTTTAGAGCCGCCCACCATAAAGGTAAGTGTACCTCCAGCAGCACCGCCAACACCACCAGAAACAGGCGCGTCAAGACTAAGTGTATCAGTACTGCTAGCCATTTCATGTAAAGCTTTTGCAGAGCTCACATCAATAGTAGAGCAATCAATTATCAAGCTTCCCTTTGAAAGTGTTGTTAAAACTTCTTTGGTAACATCTTGAACAATCTGTCCATTTGGAAGCATTAAAATCACAATCTCGGCAGTTTCGACAACTTGTGAATTGCTCTCGCCAATAGTAAGTCCAGCTTTAGTTGCCGCTGCGCATGCCGCAGGCAAAGCATCAAATCCAGTGACCTCATGTCCAGCTTTAGCCAGGTTCTGTGCCATGGGTAGCCCCATATTACCTAAGCCAATAAAACTAATTTTAGCCATTTCATACTCCCAAACGAATTCTTTTAAATTGTTTCTTTAAGTCTTTTAACTGCTCATCCATTCCTCAGTGCCAAGAGGGGCGAACAAAGTATCAAGTTGGTCTGTTGTAACGCCCTCTAAGGTAGGAGGTTGCCATTGAGGAGTATGGTTTTTATCAATGATAATAGCCTTCACCCCTTCATAAAATTCTGTGCCTAAGAGAGCGCGGTGCGCAAATCTGTATTCTACATTTAAACATTGCTCAATTGTGTCAAACGAACGAGCTTGTGAAATTGCTGTGAAAGCCGCTGATATTGCAATGGGTGAATGACGTCGTAATAACTTCAACGTTTTCGCAGCCCAAACACTACCAGCTTCTGCCATAGCCGTTATTTTTTGCACGCATTCTAAAGTTGTCGCACCGCTAAAACCTTCAGTAATATCTGTCTGTAAATTGGCCAGGGTGCCGTCCGGTGCTTCTGCCGAGAGTACTGCAATTGCTGTATCTACGTTGGCACCATCAATAAGTAACTCGCTTAATGAAGGTAACTTGTCTGATGGAATGTAATGATCCGCAAAACCGGCAAAAATCGCATCAGCCCCGTTCATGCGCGCACCAGCCATACCGAGATAAAGTCCTGTTGAACCAGGTGATCGAGAAAGAATATAAGTCCCTCCCACATCAGGCAAAAACCCAATGCCAGTTTCAGGCATAGCCAACATGGTATTTTCAGTGACAATTCTATGAGATCCATGTGAAGAGATACCAACACCGCCCCCCATAACAATGCCATTCATGTAAGCAATGTATGGCTTGGGGTAATTGTGAATAAGAGCGTTTAACTTATATTCCTCACGCCAAAAATTTTGACCAGGCTTCGGATCCTTTTTACCATTTTCATAAAGGTCACGTATGTCACCGCCGGCACAAAAAGCACGGTCTCCCTCAGCATCAACTATAACGGCCTTTATGCTATCATCCTGAGCCCATGCATCGAGTTGATCTTTCATCTTATATGCCATTGGAGCAGTAAGGGCATTAAGAGCAGTTGGCCTGTTGAGGTGAATTCGGCCAATAGCTCCTTCTTGATTAATAATAAGGTCGTTTTCATTGCTCATGCCAGTATTGCTCATGCCAGTATTGTTCATGCCAGTATTGTTCATGAATGTGCCTCTTTAATCAGTTGACGTGAAACAATCAAACGCATGATCTCGTTTGTGCCTTCAAGGATACGATGAACCCGTAAATCACGAACAATTTTTTCAATGCCATATTCTGATAAATACCCATAACCACCATGTAGCTGTAGAGCCTGATCAGCCACTTCAAAGCCGCTCTCCGTTGCCTGTGCCTTTGCCATCGCACACCACATTGTTGCGTCGTGAGTTTTCTGGTCTAGCTTGCAAGCTGCTTTGTATAAAAGTGTTCTAGCCGCTTCTAAATTCATTTTCATTTCAGCAATACGAAATTGCAAACCTTGGAATTCATGGAGTTTTTTGCTAAAAGCTTCCCGTTCATCCATGTAAGTAAGAGCTTTATCAAAAGCTGATTGTGCTCCGCCTAATGAGCAAGCACCAATGTTGAGTCGTCCGCCATCAAGACCAGCCATCGCAATTTTAAAGCCTTCACCTTCAACCCCTATTAAATTCTGGGCAGGTACGCGGGCATCTTCAAAAACCATGGCGCATGTTGGTTGAACGTTCCAACCCATTTTATGTTCATTCGGGCCAAAGCTTAAACCAGGTGTATCTTTCGGTACGATAAGGGCTGAAATTCCATTTGGTCCATCGTCACCGGTCCGCACCATTACGATGTATAAACCAGCAGCACCAGCGCCTGATATAAACTGCTTCTGGCCATTTAGAACAAAATGATCTCCGTCACGAACAGCTCGGGTTTTCAGCGCTGCTGCATCTGAACCAGAGCCTGGTTCTGTTAAACAGTAAGCTCCAATTAAATTCATAGAACAAAGCTCTGGCACCCACTTCTGTCTCTGTTCAGGAGAACCAAAATTATCGATCATCCAGGCAGTCATATTATGAATAGAGATAAAAGCTGAAGTTGATGGGCATCCAGTTGCCAATGCTTCAAAAATAATCGCTGCATCAAGACGCCCCAAGCCAGAGCCACCAACATTTTCATTGACATAAATCCCAGCCATGCCAAGAGGAGCAACCTCTTTAATCACATCTACTGGGAAGTGTTTGTCTGCATCCCATTGCACAGCATGAGGCGCTATTTTGTCAGCCGCAAAGCTTAACGCCATCTCTTGAATGGCTAATTGCTCTTCGTTTAAATCAAAATTATTCATAAGGGCATGCCTGTCAGTCTTAGCGTTTAGTTAAAGCGCGCCCCCTTGCTTTAAGAGTTTTAAGAGAAAGAAACAAAGCAAGGGGGAGCTAATTGTAGGGAGAGGTTAGTCCATAGTCGGAATAACAAACTCGGCACCTTCTTTGATACCAGATGGCCAACGTGACGTAACAGTTTTTGTTCTTGTGTAGAAACGGAAAGCGTCCGGGCCATGTTGGTTCAAATCACCAAATCCAGATTTTTTCCACCCGCCAAATGTGTAATAAGCAAGCGGAACTGGAATAGGAACATTGACACCAACCATGCCAACATTAATGCGTGACGCAAAATCACGGGCCGTGTCACCATCTCGAGTATAGATAGAAACACCATTGCCAAATTCATTTTCCATCGGAAGGCGAATGCCATCTTCATAGGTTTGGGCTCGCATAACGTTGAGTACGGGCCCAAAAATTTCTTCTTTATAAATGTCCATGTCAGTGGTGACATTGTCAAAGAGACAACCACCAATGAAATTGCCATTCTCATATCCCTGCATACTAAAGTCCCGGCCATCGACAACCAAATCAGCACCTTGTTCAACACCCGAGTTAACAAGACCAAGCACACGATCACGTGCAGCTTTAGTTATGAGTGGGCCAAAATCAGCATCATCACCATCTGTGTAAGGGGCAATTTTTAGTGCTTCCACACGAGGTTTTAATTTAGCAATTAGTTCATCACCTGTTTTCTCACCAACAGCCACAGCAACAGAAATCGCCATGCAGCGCTCACCAGCAGCCCCATAGCCAGCACCAATAAGGGCATCAGCAGCCTGGTCAAGGTCAGCATCAGGCATGATGATCATATGGTTTTTCGCGCTACCAAAACATTGTACACGTTTGCCATTGGCGCAGCCTCTTGTATAAATATATTCAGCAATAGGTGTAGAGCCCACGAAACCAATTGCAGAAATATCTTGATGATCAAGAATTGCATCAACAACTTCTTTATCACCGTTGACAACATTTAAAATGCCTTCTGGTAATCCGGCCTCAAGCATCAGCTCGCCTAGCATAATCGGAACTGTTGGGTTGCGCTCAGATGGCTTAAGTATAAACGCATTACCAGCAGCAATAGCTGGACAGAATTTCCACATCGGG
>JAJFHW010000117.1 GCA_021775385.1 Hyphomicrobiales bacterium
ATGCAAGTCTTGAGTTCAGATTTGACGTTTATTGGGCCGCCTGTCGGGCTTTTTTGGGGGGGGAAGTGAGTTTTAATGGTGGGGTATAGAGCATTAAAAAACATGGGAGCCTTTCGGCCCCCATGTTTGTTGTTTGGGAGGGATCATGAATTCAAATTTATTATTTGAATTCTGGGTAAGCTTCTAGGCCGATTTCTGTAATATCGAGACCTTTTAGCTCTTGTTCTGGTGTGCAGCGAATGCCGATTGTGAACTTCAAGATTACCCAAAGCACTAGGCTGACTGTGAACACCATTGCGCCGATTGCGCCAACACCGATTGCTTGTGTTGTAAAGTTTGCGCCAGTATTTGTTAGTGGAACAGCCATTGTGCCCCAGATACCAGCAAATAGGTGAACAGGGATCGCACCAACTACGTCATCAATTCTTAGTTTATCAAGAAGTGGAACAGTGAAGACTACGATTGCGCCGCCAACTGCACCAATTGCGATTGCCATTGTTGGAGATGGTGTTAGCGGTTCTGCTGTGATTGCAACAAGACCAGCAAGTGCACCGTTTAGTGCGAATGTTAAGTCGACTTTGCCGTATAGTAGTTGTGACAACACGATGGCTACAAGAACACCAGCAGCAGCTGCTAGATTTGTGTTTACAAAGATGTTTGACACTGCAGATGCGTCGATGTTTGTTGCGAATGCTAGTTGTGAAGCGCCATTAAAGCCGAACCAGCCGAGCCATAGGATGAATGTGCCTAATGTTGCGAGCGGCATGTTTGAACCTGGAAGTGGTGTGATGATGCCATCATGGAATTTAGCACGGCGTACTCCAAGGACAAGTGCGCCAGCTAACGCGGCCCAGCCACCTGTTGAGTGAACAATTGAAGAGCCAGCAAAGTCCAAGAAGCCCATTTTGTTCAAGAAGCCTGCGCCCCATGTCCAAGCACCTACGATTGGGTAGATGACACCACAAAGGATGGCCACGAAGATTAGGAAAGGCCAAAGTTTAATGCGTTCTGCTAATGTGCCAGAAACGATAGACGCTGCTGTTGCGCAGAATGCCATTTGGAAAAACCAATCTGATGACGTTGCGTAATCACCAGAGTCTTTGTCTGGAACTGGAATGTCTTTTGGAAGGAATGAGCCGATGTAGCCACCGTCAACGCCTTCATACATGACATTGTAGCCAACTAGCCAGAAAACCAGGCCAGCAATAGCATAAAGTGCGATATTTTTTGTACATTGCATTGAAACGTTTTTGGTTTGAACCATGCCTGCTTCAAGCATAGCAAAACCAGCTGCCATCCATACAACGAGGATGCCGCCAATTAGAAACAAAAGAGTGTTAAAAAGAAATGCTGCATCAGCTTTTGGAGCTGCTTTCGCGGCTTCTTCAGCTAATGCTGGTGTAGCTATTGCGACGGTCGCAATAGCCAAACCCAGAGCTAATAGTTTTTTTACCTGTGACATTATTTTACTATCCTGTATTTTTAGGTCTGTGTTTTTTAGAGCGCGTTTTCGTTCGTTTCGCCGGTGCGAATGCGCACGGCTTGTTCGAGCGATGTTACGAAAATTTTTCCATCACCGATTTCACCAGAGCCAGCAGCTGTTTTGACCGCTTCAATGATTGTTTCGACCCGTGCTGCTTCGACGGCAATTTCTAGTTTAAGTTTTGGAACAAAGTTAACGCTGTATTCAGCGCCACGATAAATTTCACTTTGACCACGTTGGCGGCCATAACCTTTGACCTCTGTTACTGTGAGACCTGTAACCTCAATGGCACTTAAGGCTTCACGAACAGTATCTAGTTTGTGAGGTTTGATTATTGCTGTGATGAGTTTCATTTCATCCCCCTGTCTTCGGAATTGTGCATTTCACTTTTTGCTGGTTTGAATGAAATGCACTCATTCTTGTTTAAGCATTCCCTATATCCAAAAACCGGACGCCATTTTTTGGAGCCATGCTTTGAGATAAACGCTGCCTTAATTAGGCAACTGGTTTTCTACTGTTACAAGGGGCGTGCCAAAAAAGGCATCTTTTTTAAGCTATTGAAAATAAAAGATAATATTAGGTGTGCTGATTATTTGGGCAGGGGTTAACAAAATCTTATGTATAAAAAATAGGCGCAAATATGTTATTGCCTATTTTTTATACACCAGCGATTTAAGGGTATCTTATTGGATTGGGCGTGTGAGCCCTTCTTGGGCTGTGGAGGCAATCAGGGCCCCGTTTTGGTCAAAGAATTGCCCCTGGCAGAGGGCGCGTGCGCCGTTAGCATTGCTGGAGGTTTGCTTATAAAGCAGCCATTCGTTTATTTTAAAGGGGCGATGGAACCAAATGGCGTGATCTAGGCTTGCTACCATGATTTTAGGGTCGAATAATAATTTACCATGAGCCTTTAAGGCTGTGTCAAGAAGAGTGAAGTCACTGGCATAGGCTAATGCAGCTTGTTGTAGTGCTGGGTTCTCATCTAGGGGGGTGAGTGCGCGTATCCAGAAAGATTGTTCTGGTTTCTCTGGTTTAGGGTCCAGGTATCTTTCTAGATTTGTTGGGCGCATTTCGTAAGGACGATCTCTTTTGAAATATGTGCGCACTGGCTCAGGTATTTTATCTCCATAGTGATCAAGAAGAGTTTTTATAGAGGGGAGATCCTCTGGATCAGGTGCATTTCCCATTTGATCTGCGTGATTAAATCCTGGTTCATCTTTATGGTATGAGGCGGACATGGTTAAGATGGCTTCTTCGCCCTGGAGGGCTTCTATAGTGCGGGTTGCGAAGCTGGCACCATTTCGAATTGGGTTAACCTTATAGGTTACGGATTTATCTGGATTGCCGGGTCGCATGAAATATGCGTGGAGAGAGTGGCAAAGTTTGTCTTCTACAGTTAGAGAGCCTGCTAGTGCGGCCTGGGCTATAACTTGACCACCATAAATTCTGTTCCAGCCTGGGTTATGTGAGGGGGCTTCAAAGGTGTTTGGGGCAATTTTTTTTAAATTCAGGGTTGATTCTAGAAGATTTTTTGGGTCTGTCATCTTATTTGCACTCTTTGGTAATTGCGCTTTTGTTGATTGAAAAAGGTGATGTTTCTGGTCCGTTAGTTTATTTGATGATGCTTGACGCAAATCGCTTAGCTGATAGTTTGAGATTGTCATAAAGTTGAAGGCTTGAACAGGACTATAGTTTGATTAGAGATGGTGTTGGGGCGAGAAGTGAACTTCCTCAGTGCTGAAAAAAGGACTATCGATAGATATGAATGAAGCAGATCGTAAATTTGATGTTGTGACCGTTGGCGGCGGGCTTGTTGGTGCGGTTGGCGCCATATGTTTTGATAAATTTGCGGGCAAAAATTTTCGCCAAGCTTTGATTGAACGTTTCACACTTGAAGATGGTTCTGACTTTGAGAAAAACCCAAATAAAAAACCATCTGGCCGTGCTTATGCTCTTTCGGAAAGTTCTCGGGCTATTTTTGAGGTTCTTGGGATTTGGGATGAAATGGAGCCGTTTGCTCAGCCTATTCAGGAAGTAGATATTTCAGATAGCGATTTGGATAGTCCGTTCCGGCCGGTGTTTTTAAATTTCAGTGGTGAAATTGCGCTGGGTAAGGTTGGGGCTTATATCATTGAGCATGAACCACTTGCTGCTCCGATATATAAAGCTTTGCGCCGTGCGTCTTCGCTTGAGGTGTTTGAAGGATGTCAGCTACAAACTTTTGATCAAAAGCCGGACCATATTCAATTGTCACTTGATAATGGCGCATCTCTTTCAGCCTCTTTGTGTATTGGAGCTGATGGGCGTGGCTCAAAAGTGCGGTCATTGGCAGAGATAAAAACAATTACATCAGATTATGAACAGGATGGCATTGTTGTCACGGTTGATTTAAGCCAGCCGCATGGTGGTAAAGCGGTGCAACATTTCTTACCTTCTGGCCCATTTGCTATTTTACCGCTTCCAGGCGACCGGGCGTCTCTTGTTTGGACGGAACAGCGTGGCAAGGCTGCTGACATGTGCGCTCTTGTCGATGAAGAATTTATTGCTGAAGTGAATTTAAGGTTTTCTCCTAAGCTTGGGACAGCTGAGTTAGCGGGCCCGCGTAAACATTTTCCGTTATCTCTTGTGCTTGCTCGTTCTTTTATTGCTGAGCGAGTGGTTTTGATTGGTGATGCGGCTCATGGTGTGCATCCTTTAGCGGGGCAGGGCATGAACCTGGGGTTGCGTGATGTCGCTGCGCTTGTTGAGGTGATTGTTGAAACAAAACGCCTTGGACTTGATATTGGTGGGAACGTTGCTTTAGAGCGTTATCAGCAATGGCGGCGGTTTGATGGTGTCACCTCAGCTTTAGCTATGGATGGGTTGAAGCGTTTGTTTTCTAACGATCAGACATTGTTACGTGAGCTGCGTGGTTTTGGCCTTCGACTTGTTGATCGTTTGCCGCCATTGAAAGAGTTTTTTGTGAAAGAAGCAGCTGGTGTTAATGGGGATGTGCCTTTGTTGATGCAAGGGAAGAGTTTGTGAGTTGAGAGAGAGAAAAACTCAGCCTGCAAGTAAAGCGTGGTGGGGGACGGGGTAGGTTTTGTAGCTGCCGACCACTTGGATGAGAAGATCGTCATAGCCAAAAAGAGGTAAAAACTCGTCGCCCAGGATATTTTTCGCGCCTAATTTTCCGCCGAAAGCTGGCATGAGTAATCGTTTTCCGTTTGAGACAAAGCAGGGTTTTGTGCCTTCATCTAGGAGTTCTTCATTTGTAATCGGGTTGAAATTAATGGGGTCTGTTCTTGCCATTGGGTACATGCCGGCGGCGATTTCATTTGTAATATCTGATCGTTTCGGGCTTGGGCAAAAATGAATGTCAGCATGTGAGAAATGTGCGGCTCTAATACCGCCAACAAGATTTGGTAATTGGCGTGCCATTGGGCCCGCGACCCAGATCCAATCTACTTTTTTTTGAATTCCGTAAAGGCATGTCAAATCTTCAGTGTCTAGATGATAAGTATCATCTAATCTGCGAAAGACGCGGCCAAGGGCTATCACTTGCTTGATATTATGGGTGCTTATCAAACCTTCAATTGATTTTATGATGCTGGTTGCAAAAGATTTATTTGCGCCAGCCATTAATGCGTTGAGCACGTAACCACTTCTTAGGTATGTGTCTGCGATCACCAAAGTTTCTTCGGCAGGCCAAATTAGCGCGCCGGTTGGGTGCGCGTAAAAATCTTTTCCACAAAGATGGATATGTTCTTCTGTATGAATGACTTGTTGGAGTAAAGGTGTCTCCATAGGTAATGCTCTTAATAAATGACTGATTTTAGTCTGCTTAACACTCTAATTTAAAACGGGCTCAAAATTGGCTTCTAACTACGCTTTCACTATGGTCAAATGATTCGGTTTATGAAAAGGTTAACAGAAATTAATCCTTTTGTTTATTCTGTGTTTTTGCACATTTGAAATAAAAAAGCAGGGTAATTTACTTTTGGATGTTATTTTTTGTGGGATAAAGAGACCGTTTTAGGTATTTATCTTATTCTGATTGCTTTGGTATAGACTTTGAAAGTTGGATTTATGGAAAAGTTTTTTGGTGGCCCCGTTATATATGTGATTTTGCGTCTTGCGCTTATATCGCTCGTTTTGGGGGTTGTTTTAGCAGCTTTCAATCTTGATGCTTTTGCTTTGGTGCATAAGCTTCGTGAGCTTATTCGTTATGCTTACGATTTGGGCTTTGATGCGTTTATTTGGATTGGCGATTATTTTTTACTAGGGGCAGTTATTGTTTTCCCTATTTGGTTGGTGTTGCGATTGTTTGCGGCCATGAAGCCAAATGAGGGAAAGAGCCTAAAAAAGGACTAGAGCGCCATCTGGTTTCAGAAAGCCAATGATAATCGATTTTGAGGGTTTTGTTACGTTTGCTGAACGTATTTGGTGGGGTGTGTTTTTTTAAGAGGGAAAGCTTCACTAAACCGGAGCTTACCCTCTTTACCTACTGTACGCTCTATATTCTACGTACTTCTCTGAGCCTCACTGTACCTTCTGTGAGTTTATAAAATTTCTTCCATTACATTGGCTGGACGTGCCAGTTTGGCCAGGTCACCATTAACAACAATTGGGCGTTCAATGAGAATTGGGTGAGCACACATTACTGTTATCAAGGCCTCTTCTGAGAGAGACGGGTCATTTAGCTCAAGTTCCTTATAAAGCTTTTCACCTGTGCGCATAATATCGCGGGGGCTTAATTCTAATTTTAAAAGGAGTATTCCTAGATCATCAGCCGTTGGCGGGGTTTCTAAATAGAGTATGATTTCTGGCGTAATGCCTTTTTTCTCTAGATAAGACAGGGCTTGCTTTGATTTTGAACAGCGCGGGTTGTGATAGATTTGTACGGTCATTTAGTTTCTCTTTGGGGGCTTGAGTTTTTGTATTTTGGCCGAGTTTAATTAAAGTTCTTCTAGGATGTGGCTTGATCGCATGTATTTTCAATAGATGCAATGGGGCAATTATCATCGATAAGTGAGTGGTGGGGGTAGATTTTAGAAAAAATATATAAAAAACCCCCACAATTAATGTGAGGGCTTTTGGTTTGTCGTTAACTTGGTCTTATTTGTGGGCTACTCGCCTGCGGCTTTACGAACGGCTTTTACTGTTCCTGGGCCATAGTTTCCGTCTGCTGCGCCACTGTAGTAGCCATAATTTTTTAGAATTTTTTGTAATTCTTTTCTAAAGGCAATTGGCCAGACTGTGTGGTTGCCAGTCATTTGGTCTTTGGAAAATTTATTTCCTTTTCTTATGGCTTTAAAAACGGCTTCAGCACCTTTTTTATAATTTTGCTTAGTGCCACGGCCCGCTGCATACATCCAGCCTGTGTTATGGAGGCCCTGCAAGTCACCTGCATCAGCTGCTTGTTTGTAATACTTAAAGGCTTCGTAATAATTGGTCGATACGCCTTTGCCTGTTTCATACATCCAGCCAAGATTGGTCATTGAAAGTGCTTCGCCAAGAGCGATGGCTTTTTTGTAGTAGTGAATGGCTTTTGTGTAGTTTTTTTCAACGGCTGTGCCGTTTGTATACATCCAGCCAAGATTATTCATGGCCATGCTTTCGCCTTTGTCAGCTGCTTTTTGATACCATTCCAAGGCAACATGATAGTTGCGGGGGGTGCCGAAACCATTTTCGTTCATCCAGCCGACATCAGTCATCGACTTTGCGTGACCTTGATTTGCGGCCTGCAAATAAATTGACAAAGCTTTTTTCATATCTTTCTTAAACCCGCCTGTACCGTTTTGGTAGTTTTTGGCGCGGCGATAAAGATCGTCAGCTGGTTCGTGTGATTTTTTGGGGGTTGAAAGGTCTATTTTTGGTGTTGTTAACGTCGCAACAGCACTACCTTTTAGCTCTTTTAAGCGTGCTTGTGCCAAACGGTAGAAAATACCATCATGACATTCAGACAAGAAAGCTTTGACTTGGGCTTTGGTTGCTGTGGTTGCAATTTGTGGCCAAATACTACATGCGGACGTGATTTGAGGTGCATTGTTATTGATGACGACTTTGTTTTCAATTTTAATTGATTGTTTGAAATAAAATTCTTTACCGCTAATAGAGCCATAAACAAATGGCTGTTGGCGTCTATTTGTAGCTTTCATCACTTGGTCTCTCACTCTGCGGAACATGAGACTGATTTCAAGACCTGGAGTGGGTAGAGTTTTGACGAGAGCTTCCGCGAAGGGGCTGTTGCTACCTTCTCCATCTTCAGCTACCGTTCCGTGCTTTGATGCGTAGACAATTAGGCTGTCACCAACGGGCTCAACTGCTGCGAGGCCGCGCGAGACACTGCGCGTTCTGTTGTTTGATAATTTCATTTGTGCTGAAAACGGATTGTTGCGGCAGGCATCTAGCATGATGATGCGAAGGCGTTTGGCTCCTTCTATTGCGTTAGAGACTAGGTTTAGGGTTAGTGCTTCATGTTCTAGGTCTCTATCTCGGCGCAATTCTGCGTCGTTTGGAATGAGATAGTTTTTACCAGACATTTCAATACCGTGACCCGCAAAATAAACGAGCGCTACTTCTGCTGTATCTGCCTTATTTGCAAAATTCCGAACTTCAGAGCGCATATCGTTTATGCCTAAGTTTGTTCGGAGTGTTACATCAAACCCAAGACTGCTGAGAACTGATGCTAATTTAGTAGCGTCTTGCACAGGGTTAGGCAGCTGACTCGCATGGTTGTAATTTGAGATGCCCATGACAAGTGCAACTCTTTTTTGCGCGGCTTTGGCTGAAATCGTAGTTGATGTGATGATCAGCCCGATTAGAACAAGTGGTAACAATAAAGTTTTTACTAGATTGGACCTATGTATTTGGAAAAGAAGATTATTTGAGGCTGATTTATGCATAATGGGCTCCGTCATTCCACTATTTACTTCGGTGATTTGGCTTTTCGTACTGGTGTATGAGTTGGTGCGTTCTCATGTTACTATTATTCATTTCATGCGAAACAATACTTTAAGAAAATTGATGACCTGGATGGATCTTGTTTTGTAATTTTGCGTTGCATAAATAAATGAATGACGATTAGTTTACTCGAAAATTTCTCTTTAGAAAAGGTGAACTGAATAATTTAATGTTTGCTGTTATCAACTTGCAGTAATTTTTGTGATTTTTCTTTTTTATTATTTAAATACAATGGGCTATTTACTCTGGTTTGCTATTGGCCCATTGGTCGGCTGTTCGGCCACGAATGCTTGCAAGGGAGTGAAGGTTTTCTTTGTCTAGCCTTTGGCTGAGGCCTTTTAGGATGTTGCCTATTATTGCAGGACCCTGGTAAATCATCCCGCTATAGAGTTGTATTAGGTTTGCTCCGGCTTCAAGTTTTTGCCATGCTGTTTCTGCATCCTCAATGCCACCGACGCCGATTATGGGCAAAGCGCCCTCTGAAATGAGGTGAGCTCTGGCTAGCATACGGGTTGATTTTTTGAATAGAGGCCGACCAGATAGTCCGCCAGCTTCATTTTTCAAACTTTGCTCTTTTAGGCCTTTTCTTGAGAGGGTTGTGTTTGAGATGATGACTGCATCTATTTTATGATCGAGCAATTTATAGATGATTGGTTCCAGGTCTTTATCTTCTATATCTGGGGCGATTTTTACAAAGATTGGTCGCATTCTTCCGCCATGGTCTATGATGTTTGTGCGAGCTTGCATGAGACCGCCTAAGAGCTCGTCAAGCGCTTGTGGGCTTTGTAAGTCTCTTAAGCCTGGTGTGTTCGGTGATGAGATGTTGATTGTAAAATAATCTGCGACGCCCTGGAATGTGTGAAACCCTTTTAAATAATCTTCAATTCGATTATTGCTTTCTTTATTTGCACCAATGTTCACACCAATGACGCCATTCATTTTTCTACCCTGGAGCCTTAAAAGAGCGGCATCTTGGCCTTCATTATTAAAGCCAAGGCGGTTGATGACGGCATGATCTTTTTGCAATCTGAAAATACGAGGTTTTGGATTGCCTTCTTGAGGTTTTGGCGTGAGGGTGCCAACTTCAACAAATCCAAAACCTAAATCAACGAGTTCGTTAGCTACTTCAGCGTTTTTGTCGAAGCCTGGAGCCATGCCAAGGGGGTTTGTAATGTTTAGCCCCCATAAATTTTGCACTAATCTTTTGTCTTGATGTTTGCATCTATCAAAAGCTAAGCCTGTTTTTAGAGCTTTGATTGTTAACTCATGCGCTTTTTCAGGATCTATTTTAAAGATAGCTGGTTGCGCGAATTTATATAAGTTAACCACTGTAGCCCTCCCTTTGTGCGGTTTTGTATCAGGTATGCTGATGTTGCACTTTGGCTTTTTATTTTATCATGCAAATTTACGGATTTTTATTACCATCCGTTTAAATTGTGCTCGTTTTTCAC
>JAJFHW010000118.1 GCA_021775385.1 Hyphomicrobiales bacterium
GAAGAATTGAATAGTGCTTCCAATTCCATAGCCCGAAATTTTATAAATGATATTTTAGAGGGGACCACACCAACAATCGAAGAATTAGGTTTAATAGATGCAGCCCCTGTAGCTGGTGATATTTTTAACCAGGTCTTTGATCAAAACTTCACTCCTTGGTCAGGGACACTTCTCTTTCCATTTTTAGGTGTAGATTCCTATTACAAAGATTGGCTTTTAACCGAAGGTACAGTTGGAGAATTCAAACCAATTGCTGGTACCTATGATTTGATTTCAACGGCTGCAACAGTTATTCCACTATCCTCTAACCCAACAGAAATAGCCGCAAATTTGCTGAGTACTTTTGGTGTTTCTGGGACAGTAAATGCCTATTTAAACACAACCTCTCTGGCAAATGATACAGACGCATTCATCAAGCAAGTCTATCAATTAGATAAATATGGTTTCGACCTAGAATTAGGCTCAGATATTTTTGGTGTAGGCAGTAAATCAGCAAATTATGTAATAGGCACCGTAGGATCAGATACATATAGTAAAGATCCACAAGTCAATTTAGCCGTCAATGGTACAGGCGGTAAAGATGTTATCAATGCTGGCATCGGTAACGATTTTGTATTCGCAGGGAACGGCGATGACCTAATTGACGGAGGTGAGGGTAATGATACAATTGATGCTGGCGACGGTAACAATCTTATCGTCTCTGGAGCTGGGGCTGACAAAATCGTTTTAGGAATAGGCGAGCATGTTATTCTTGATGGAGCAGCTGAGGACCGTCTCTACATTCGTGGTAGCGAAATTGGTATCCAAAAAATAAATGGTGCGGATCGACTATTCCCACTGCTTGGTGGTGTATCATCTTTTATTTCCTACGCTAATTTTAACGGCCAAAAATTTAATCCAGATCAACTCTATTACGATACAGATGGCGATGGGAATGTTGAATATTGGTTCTCGTCCACATTGCAAAACATTATCTCCACAGGTGGAAACGGCGCAGCTATTATTCCTGGTCAAGATATATTGGCTAATCTAAATCCAAACACCTTCGCCTTGATGTATGAAATGAACGGTTCTGATTTAGAAGTTAAATTATTTTTAGGACAAGAAGTTATTGCTCCATTCTTTGAACCAACGAGTGAAGCGCTAGATCCGTTTTGGAATTTCCATGCAACAGAAATACCAAATCTTCAAATCACTCTAGCAAACTACCAATCTGGTGATTTCGGTCTTCAGCTGAGAAGTCCCTTAGAACTAGGATCCGTATTGGAAGACAATGACGCAACTGTTAATGGTGCCGCTCTTTCCGCGCATAATAGTGCTATCACATACATAAACAACAATGGTAATTTTAACGAAACTCTAGGTGAACAAGTTGCCAAAAGTCCTGTCTCAGACAATCTGACTGGCCAGCCAATTGAAATCGTAATCAAACTAGGTGGGTTTGATGAGGAATATGTGGGTGATGACACAGATGAGAATTTAGATGGCCAGGGCGGTGACGACACAATCGATGGGGCCGGTGGCGATGACGAAATCGAAGGTGGCTTTGGTGATGATACGCTAAGCGGTGGTGATGGTGACGACACAATAAATGGTGGTGCTGAAAACGATGTAATCAGCGGCGGAGAAGGTGCTGATAATTTAAGCGGTGGTTCAGGTGAAGATACTGTCGATTATTCTGGTTCAAGTAGCGGCGTTTCCATTGATTTTGAATTAGGAACAGGCGCTGGCGGTGAAGCTGAAGGTGATCAGTTAGCTGAATTCGAAGGTGTTCTTGGTTCAAACTTTAATGATAGCTTTAATGGAAGCGCGAATAACGAAAGCTTTTTTGGTCAAGCGGGCAACGATACAATTTTAGGCTTAGGCGGTGATGATGTCTTGGATGGTGGCGAAGGGGCCGATACCTTGGATGGTGGTGACGGTCTAGATTCTGTCTCATACCTATCATCCATCGAAGCTGTGATGGTAGATTTGATAAACCAATTCGCCAGCGGTGGTTTTGCAACTGGAGATACAATATCAAATGTCGAGGGAGTTATTGGCTCAAACTTCTCAGATACCATCATCGGCAATGATTTTGATAATATTTTACGGGGCAAAGATGGTGATGATGTCATTTTCGGCGGTGATGGAAACGATATTATCGAAGGGGGCGATGGAGTAGATACATTAGATGGGGGAGCAGGTATTGATACTCTTGATTTCAGTTCATCCAGTAATGGGGTGCTACTTGACTTATCAACTCAAACTTCAGCACAAACTCTCAACATAAATGTTGCCCCACAAGCACCAACAGCCACCCTAGATCAATATGATAATTTTGAAAATGTAACTGGCTCGAGTCATGCTGATCAATTGAAAGGTGACGATGGAGATAATGTCTTGTCTGGGCTGGGTGGTGATGATGAATTCATCGCAACGCAAGGCACTGATGTAATATTGGGAGGTTTCGGATCTGATACACTGAATTTTTCCAATTCAATCGAAGCCATTCAGGTCGACTTGTCCGCTGCAACTTTTGCCGGTGGATTGGCGAATAGTTTACAGGCCATGTCTATTGAAAATATTGTCGGTACTGATTTCAACGATCAACTAATCGGAAGCGCAATTGAAAACGATCTAAAAGGCGGTGCCGGTGATGACACCTTAAGAGGGGGAGCTTTTGATGACATACTAGATGGCGGTTCAGGGGCAAATGATATTGCCATTTATGAAGGGATTAGAGGAGATTATTCCATTTCTCAGAACCAAGTTGGTCAGTTTAAAATAACTGATTTAAGGTCAGATGGAGATGAAGGATCAGACATAATTGAAAATATCGAATTTCTTCAATTTGCAGATGGAACAATAGCTGTATCTAGCCTTGTTTTAGATAATGCCAGTCCAGAACTAGCTGATGACCAGTTAGCACCTAGCAACGAAGATGAAGTCATCATCATTGATCCGAATATTTTACTTGCCAATGATCAGGAGTTTGATGGAGAAACTCTCACCATCACTAACCTGTTGAATGTTAAGCACGGAACAGCGGTTATCCTAGCATCTGGGGAAATCGAATTTACACCAGATTTAAATTTCAATGGCATAACAACGTTTCAGTATGAAGCAAGTGATGGAACCTCACTCCCCTCGGTTGCAGAGGTAACTTTAGAAATCACGCCTGTTGCAGACGCACCAATCGCTAAAGTGGATGATAATATCGTTATTTATGCGAATGAACCAAGGTTAATTACCAAAGAAGAATTGTTGGCCAATGACATAAATGTTGATGGGACATCTTTGGAAATTATATCTGTAACCTCGTCCTCTGCTGGGACAACAGAATTAACTCCTGAAGGCAATATATTATTCACGCCATCAGCAACAGCAGGAACCACAAGCTTCTTTAATTATGAAGTAAGTAACGATGGCGGACAAAGTTCAGATTTTGGCTTGATCATAGCAACAGTAAAAGATCGAGTTCCTGTAACTGCCGAGGATGATGCATTTGATAGTAATGAAAATCAGCCGCTAACAATAGATTTTGCTGATCTATTTGATAATGATGTTAACCAGGGAACAGGCTCTTTCAATATCAAAGAAATCACCAATGTAGCGAACGGATCTGTCACCTTAGGACAAAATCAAGATCTCATTTTCACACCAGATCAAGGGTTTAGCGGTACAGCTTCCTTCGATTATATTGTAGAAAATGGTGAGGGCGGGGAAGACACTGCAATCGTGACGATAAATGTCATTGCAGACCAACAAAACACAGATCCAGTTGCAAATGATGATAGCGGTTTTGAAACCTTGGAAGATGAAGCAATACTTATCTCAGAGGCAGAGTTGTTAAATAATGACAGCGATGCTGACAATGATGCCCTGCAAATCATCAGTGTTTCGAATGCTACAAATGGTGCCGTTGAGTTGACAGCAGAAGGTAATGTTCGTTTCACACCCGTACTAAATTATGCCGGACCGGCCAGCTTTGCTTACACAATTTCTGATGGCCAAGGTACTATTGGTCAAGGCGGAGAAGCAACTGCAACTGTTTCTTTAGACGTTACTCCCGTAAATGATGCGCCGACAAATTTAGAAATTACGAATTTGCAAATTGAAGAAAACAGCCTTGGCGGCACTCTCGTTGGAGAGTTATCTATTTCTGATCCAGATCAGGGAGATACGGTCACCTATGCGATTGAGAATAGTGAAGTCGCAAGTTTGTTTGAGGTGGATAACAATAGAATATTGGTAAAAGAAGGAGCTGAATTAGATTTCGAAACTCAGGATACCTACGCTCTAACCATTTCCGCAACAGATCAGGGGGGACTTTCTGTTCAAAATAGTTTCACCATTCAACTAACGGATATTCTGGAAGACGCAACCATAACCGGCACAGTTGGAGATGACACTCTAACAGGGTCAAACAGCGATGACAGAATAGATGGATTAGCTGGTAATGATACCTTGTTAGGAAATGCTGGCAACGATTTGCTTATAGGCGGAGCTGGCAGAGACGTTCTAAATGGAGGTGATGGCAATGACACCGCAGACTATTCAGGTTCACAATCTAAAGTCATCATCTTCCTCACAAGTGCCTGGTGGAGACCTTATGGTGTTGGCTTCGGTGGAGATGCCAGCGGTGATAAATTAATTGATGTTGAAAATGTTATTGGTTCAACTTTCAATGATGTTTTGATCGGCGATAGCCATGATAATATTTTTGAAGGACAAGCCGGTAATGATTATCTGTATGGTGGCAGTGGAGAGGATACGTTCATATTTAAAGAAGGAGATGGTAGAGATACTGTTCTTGATTTTAATACGAGCAACTCTGACATGGATAAAATAATCATCGAAATGGATGGTGTGGATAGTCTTGAAGACCTCTCTGGTCACATATCATCGGTTGGATTTTTCAGCTCTTCAACGCGAATAGAGTTTGCATCAGGTGATCGACTAACATTGTTAGGCGTACGAAATAATGAATTGACCGAAGACCATTTCGAATTTTTATAAAATAAAAATGGGATCTTCAAATATCAGAAGTTTATTTGACTTAATAATCAATCTGTAAAAAATACAAACCGTGGGCCGGGGCAACCGGCCCACAAGCAGAACGCGATTTAGCCTCAATAGCAGTTTGAATACCAGTCACAGGCCATTTGCCCATGCCAACTTCTGCAAGAGAGCCAACCATAGAGCGCACTTGGTTATGCATAAAACTACGAGCTGAACACTCGACAAAAATTTTTTCGCCGCTTCGATATACAGAAACAGCATCAATGGATTTTAAAGGGCTTTTTGCTTGGCAGTGAGTTGAGCGAAAAGTAGTAAAATCGTGGTGACCGACAAAGCTTTGTGCAGCTTCGTGCATTAGCTCTTCATCGAGCGGGCGGGGGACTAACCAGGCGTAGGCGCGGTCAATAGTCAATCGAGCACGGCGATTAACGATGATGTAGCGATAACGGCGAAGTTTTGCTGAAAAGCGTGCATCAAAGTCATCAGGCACAACCTCAGCTTTGGTAACGGCAACAGGGGCGGGGCGAATATGGTAATTCAAACCATCTCGTATTTTATCGACACTCCACTCTTTAGACAGGTCAATATGAGCAACTTGCCCAAGAGCATGAACCCCTGCATCAGTGCGACCTGATCCCTTAGGAACAAAATCTTCCCCTGATAGATTTTTAAGAGCTGTTCGGAGTACTTCTTGAACAGAAAGACCATTATCCTGAATTTGCCAGCCAACATAAGGCGTGCCATCATATTCAATTGTTAATTTGTAGCGGTGCATGTCGTCAAACAGTCGAAAGTTAAGTGCCAAAAGTTATGGTCCAATAAAATGATATGCAAGTGAAGCACACTAGTCCAAGAGACACGGAAATAATATAAAGAATTAAGAACTATACATTTTATGGAAAATCAAAGAAATTCTTTCATATAGAACAAAACAGGCGAAAAAATTTACAAACTGATATTAAAACAAACATAAAGAACACGATTGATAAAAGAATAATTTTCTGAGGGAACAAAAATTATGGAATGGGTAATCACAGCCATATCAGTAGACAGAGCGGGCATCGTTGAAGAAATCGCAGGGATCATTACAAAGCATGATGGGAACTGGGTAAAAAGTTCGATGTCTAGATTAAGCGGACAATTTGCCGGTATCGTTCAATTTACCACGTCACAATCTACTATCGTTGCAGAGCTAAAAACGGATCTGGAAAAACTAACAGATAAAGGCATTGTGATAAACTTTGTTGAGACATCAGAACAGGTCAAACCAAAAGGGCAAAGAGCATTGATTGAGCTTACCGGAATTGATCACAAAGGCATTGTCGCAGAAATCACACATCTACTTGCAGAAAAACAAGTGACCATTGAAGAATTAGAGACAGACATCTTCACAGCCAGCATGGCCGGTGAGGCGATGTTCACAGCCAAAGCCAAAATTAGATTGCCAGAAGGGCTTACCTTTACTGGGCTAAGAGAAGCAACTGAAGCGATCGCAGAAGATATAATGGTTGAAATTAATCTTCAAATGGATAAAGCTGACTAGAGCGTTTCTCCCAAAAGTGGGCACCGGTTTTGGGAAAAAGGAACGCTAAAGGCAAGGCTCTTGAGCATTTCTGAGAATTAAAAAAGAGTAATACTGTGAGCTTGGCGTAATTATTATAATTATTATCATATTACAGAGGGACGTAAAATGAGACCATCAGCACCATCATTTGTAACTTTCATTATTTCATTTATTTTAGCTGCACTAGTTGTTGCATCAAAATATTTCGGCATTCAAATTCCTGTTTTAACAGACATTGTTCGCGGAAATTATTTTGAAGTTCTTCTTGTGGCATATGTATTATTACTCCTAGGCGTTATTTTCCGTCGGATGTAATAAAGAAACTTGCAAAACCAAAATACAACCTGCCCCTTATTGCGCTAAGCAAGGGGCAGGTTTTTTATTGTCTTGTATGGCGCGGTTGCTAGTAGGCAACTGAAGCGCAACTAAGAAAGCGCGGTTGCTAGTAGGCAACTGAAGTACAGTATAAGTTCATAGAATAACCGCTAGAGAAAACAAAGTCTCACTACCCGAAGGAGGAGCTCAGCCCTTTTCGGGCTGTGGGAAATGGCAGCAGTGCTGCCCGGTGCCTAGCGCCGCACCTCGTAGGCTCATGAGCTGCAGCTCATGAAATAGCCGTGAGAGAAAAGTTCGTGAGAGATATTACTGGGTAAGCCGACGCGTCATATTTGGCAAAGGTACGGGCGTTGCTCTGGTAACAACTCCCCCTATATTAATCCACCCATCTGTTCCAAGCGGAAACCAGTAGACAGAGCGATAGCCATATTCAAGCGCTCGTTTAGCAGCGTTCCAACTCATCCAGCATTGTTTCTGGCAATAAAATAAAAGCGGTCGAGATAGGTTGCCCGATGTAAGTTTTTTAAGATTGCTTTTAAAATAAGTAGCCATTTCTGGTGGCAACGCACCATATCCAACATTCGCTAACCAATGGCTGCCTTCGATATTTTTTCGCACTTTTTCACGCCAAATCATCGTCTTTGGTAAGTTGGGTGGCTTGGGGATATAAGGCATCACATCAATGAAGAGTGTCTTCTTCTTTTCATACAAATCTTTCGCTTGCTCGCTGCTGACAACAGTTGCATCTTTTAAAGTGGTTGGAACCAATTCACGATATTTATTCATACGATAATCGTCGGGTTCAAGCGGTGGTTCATCTGGAAAACGAAGGGTTTCTTCCTGCATTTCTGCTATTTGATATATCTCTGAATGTGAAATTTCACCAGCTAGAATGCTATTTTTTGATGGCCTGCCTTTCAGGTAGGTCACATTATATGGAGGAAAATCGCTAAATGTTTTAGAAGAGGCAGTTTTCATTCCATCAAAAAATACACAGCATTCTAGCCAGGAGAAATTTAAGCCCAGTTGCTTAGCCCGGTTGTTTGTAGGCAACTGGAGGGCCAAAGCCTGGTTGCTAGTGGGCAACTGAAGGGCCAAAGAAGAACTCGCATCTGAAGCGTAAATATAACGCGGATGTGAGTGGGCATCTGGAGCGTAAAAAAAAAGAGAAGAAACCAAAAAAATCAGCGAAACCAAATAATTGCGGTCCCACCAAGGGGAAAATTTTTGTCCGATTCTCTTCATCAGACTACTATAGCCGTCACGCTGCTAAGATAATAATAGAAAAAGCTTAGCCTTTAAGAAGCTGAGCCAATCAAGATAAATAATATATGTTTTACAGTGTATTAGCCGAGTATATTCATTGTCTATGATGTGTTTTGATAAAATGCTGTTGTCAGAGTCTTTGTGAAAGATGATGATAAAAACTATGAAAGATAAAAAGAGACCTCACAGTAATGGTGCTTGTATGATTAAAAAAAAATCGATAGCACTTCTGATAATTCTTACCTCGCTCTCAGTAGCAGGGCTAACAGAAACTGAGCCAAGAGGAGGAGGCCACGAAGGAGTTACTTCTGCCTTATCCTCTATCAAATCTTTTTTTTCACCTCAAAAAGCTAATGCAAAAGATCTAATAGCATGCCCTAAAACCAATGAGCAGTCAGTTAAAATAGTTAAAGTTGCAAAGAACATTTATGTGAGAAAAGGGCTCAATGAAATTTTCACTAAGAAAAACCTCGCAGCAATTGCAACAGTAAGTTTCGTAGTTGGTGAAAAATCTGTCGCTGTAATCGATACAGGCGGAAGTTATTGTGATGGAGCTCGGCTGTTAAGCGAGATTAGAAAAATCACTGAGAAGCCGATAAGTTATGTGATCAACACGCACACTCACCCGGATCATATTTTTGGTAACGCTGCCTTTGAAAAAGAAGGCCCTGTTTTTGTAGGGCATAAAAATTTAAAACGGGCCATGGCAGACAGAGGTAACATTTATTTAGAAAACTTAACGCGCATCATGGGCAAAGATCAATTAGTGGGAACAAAAATTATTCCACCTACCCTTCTAGTCAGTAAAACTACAACCATAGATTTGGGGCAAAAGAAACTTGAGTTACGTGCCTTCGGGACAGCCCACACAGATCATGACCTAACAGTTTTCGACCCGGATTTAAAAATCATTTGGACAGGAGATCTTTTGTTTCACGAGCATACCCCGGTCGTTGATGGCAGTATATTAGGTTGGCTTGAAGAGATGAAAAAGCTCTCAAAAATTCCAGCAAAATTTGTCATTCCGGGGCATGGCGGCCCTCTATTAAAATGGCCAAAAGCGTTGGGGCCTCAGCGTGATTATCTGGAAAAATTAACAACGGATTTGAGAAAAATTATAGAAGAAGGCGGCACCATGAGAGATGCTCAAAATAGAGCTGCTTCGTCAGAAAAAAACAAATGGAAACTTTTCGAAGAATTCAACGCTAGAAACGCTTCAACATCTTTTGCGGAGTTGGAATGGGAATAAATTTTTAAAATCAATGGATTAACCAGTGATAGGCTGTCTGCATGGTTTGATTTGCATGCAATAATTTCTATATATGCCTACAAACTGATATACTGACTAATAGGTAGAATTGTGCGCGGTAAGTTTACAGACTTGTAGTGAGTTCTTCTAAGTTTTGTTAGCTGCGATCACGAATTGAAACCGCTAGAATTGGCCAATATCATC
Source organism: Hyphomicrobiales bacterium (assembly GCA_021775385.1). GTDB lineage: Bacteria > Pseudomonadota > Alphaproteobacteria > Rhizobiales > HXMU1428-3 > HXMU1428-3. The sequence goes on from JAJFHW010000118.1 coordinate 9,624, forward strand.
ACTTGTTAATTTGGGGTGAGTGACAAATTTTAACTTCGCCATATAAAATGAATTTACTGCCAAATGCGAGGTGAAAATGAAAGCGAGATTTAAAATGAGAAAGCTTGGATTTTTTGCAACTTTAATCACTTTGTTAGCATTAAATATTGCTCTGATAAATGATCTGAAAGCTAAAGATAAACTTACGGAAGTTGCGGCTAAACCGGTTGAGGAAACAAAAATCAATCAGGAAATGTGGGCAGACTTAAAGTCAGATTTATATGATGATAGAAAAATAAAAAAAGCCCCAAGTTGGCTCGTAATGGAGGCACCTTACAGGGCTCATGATGCGGCACTGGTCCCAATAACAATCAAGGCCAATCTTCCTAAATCAGGTGAAAAAGAAAAGAAAAAGCCATTTATAAAAGCTTTGACTTTGGTGATTGATAATAACCCGGTTCCAGTAGCTGCAAAAATTGTTCTCTCTCCAAAACTTGGCCCACTCCACATGGAGACAAGAATTAGAGTAAACCAATATAGTCATGTCCGAGCCATCGTTGAAACCAGTGAAGGGGATCTTTTCATGGTGGCAAAATATGTAAAAGCTGCCGGCGGATGCTCTGCTCCTGCCATGAAGGACATCGACGCAAAAATGGCTTCAATTGGAAAAATGAAAATGCGCCAGTTCACGCCAAAACCTGGCTCTGAACTTGTCAGTCAACGCGAAAGTTCACAACGGGAAAACTCAAAAAGCAGCACACGAGAAATTCAACTCATGGTCCGTCATCCAAACTATTCAGGCATGCAGCTAAACCAAGTAACCGGATATTACATACCAGCACATTTTGTAAATGATATGGAAATTAAGCTTGATGAAGCACCGCTAATAAAACTGGAAGGGGCTATTTCATTAAGTGAGGATCCTATGATTAGGTTTCGTTTTCAAACAGACAACGAAAAACCAAAACTAGAATTTTCGGTTAAAGATACAAAAGATCAAACGTTCAAAAAGCAATGGAAGTTAAAATCAATTATGAAAGTAGGGTCTTAAGTTGAGAGCGTCTAATAAGGTTAGTTTCGCATTCTAAATAATCTGGTATGGAAACTAACCCCAAATGACGCAAAAACCCTGAGCATTTGCAATCCTGAGCAAATGCGTTGGCCAAATCTTAAATTCTCAGATTAAGCTACACGAGAGCTAATGAGTGCTGGATTGATTTTTGGTTTTTCTACCGGCAGTGTCGCTGGTTTATTATCACAAATTTCACTAAGAGGTACTGGTCTGCCAAAAAGGTAACCTTGTCCAAAATGACAACCGGCCGCTTGAATGAGGAGTAGTTGTTCGTTTGTCTCAATGCCTTCAGCAGTAATCATAATATCGAGAGCGCGACCAAGTCCAATAATGGTTGTAATAATAGCGCGTGCCCGTTCATCATCTTGAAGAGTAGCGACAAAAGAACGATCGATTTTAATTTTATCAAATTCAAATACTGAAATATAACTAAGGCTTGAATAGCCAGTACCAAAGTCATCCATGGCAATATTCACACCAAGCTTTTTCAATTCTTCAAGCATGACCAAGGCTGCATCAGTATCCGACATAAGAGTTGATTCTGTAATCTCAATCTCTAAACGCTCGGCAGCAAGCCCGGTATCGGATAAGGCTTTTGCAACCATAGTTGGGACATCTTGATGTTCAAATTGAACAGTAGAGAGGTTAACGGCAATTTTTTCATTATTTTCCCATGTCAAAGCTTCTTTGCAAGCTCTACGCAACACATATTCACCCACTTCAACAATCATCTTTGTTTCTTCAAGTATGGGAATAAAATCAACAGGAGAAACCATTCCTTTGGTTGGATGGTTCCAGCGCAACAAAGCTTCATAACCAATTATCTTTGCGTCATTGAGTTCAACCTGGGGCTGATAGTAAAGCTCGAATTCTTCTTCTTTAAGCGCTCTGATTAGGCTTTTCTCAAGGTCTCGACGCTGTTGTAAAGCTTGGTCCATTTTCGGCTCAAAAAAGCGAAAACTATTACCGCCGTCTTCTTTAGCACGGTGAAGAGCAAGTTTAGCATTCTTTAAAATTGTTTCAGCTTTGTAGTCTTCATTTTCACCGAATGCGATGCCTATGCTACCAGTACATGTTATATCTTCTTGTATGTGAGGAAATGGTTGCTCAATTTGTTTGAGCAGTAGTGTTGCTAACTCAGAGGCTTCTTCAGGTGTCGATATTTCTGGCAATATAAGGGCGAATTCATCACCAGACATACGAGACAGAGTAGCGCTTTTAGGTTTGAATTCTTGCAAGCGCTCAGCTATTGAGATGAGATATTGATCCCCAGCTTCATGGCCAATAATTTCATTTATCTGATTAAAATTATCAATATCGATAGAGAAAACAGCTATGTTGTTTTCTTCAGTTTCTGTTTTAATATCGATAGTGTGTTTTAGAATATTGTTAAAAGTCAGCCTGTTTGGAAGTTCAGTCAGCTGGTCATTTAAAGCAAGAAAATTAATTTTCTCCTGAGCTTGCGTTGTCTCTTTAAAACGCAACCAGCCTAAATACATCACAAGAAGGATAACAGGCAGACCAGCAAAAGTTGTAAAATAAACTGCGCTGGAAACAGCATTCGCCACCTTAGCGCCGGCTGTTGTCTGTTGTGCTTCAAGCAAGACAACGGCCAGAACTCTTCCATCTCTATTTAAGGGAATAAAATGCTGAGTTTGTGTGCTTTGATTATTTTCCCTAAAAGCATAAAGGCTTTTGCCGTTTTTAAAAACACTTTGAACTGAAGAAACAAAACGATACGAGTTTGTAAATTTCTTTAAATCTGAACCTGGTTTAAACTTCTTTTGAGGTAGATAAACAGTACCGTTAGGTAGATAAACAGCAAAACTCTCAAGTGCATTTAAATAATTATGCTCATTTATATGTTCATCAAAAAATTTTTTTAATTTCGGTGCGCCAAGCAAAGGTTTTGCGGTGAACTGCGGTAAGGTTTTAGTCTTGGGATCAAGTATGTTTTGTGAATCTCTATTAAAAGATCTACTACGAGAAGCTCTCTGACCACTCTTTAAAGATGTACGCGTTTTCTTTGCGGAATTTACTAAAACATCGCCAGGGAAAAATTCACCACGTATTTTATCTGCCACATTTGTAGATAATGTATGGGCATCTTGAATAATAAGACGATCCACAAACATATAATGTATGGATGTAATTGTGAACAAAGTTATGAGAAACACAGAGACGATAACGGCCACTGTGATCTTGTCCAATTGTTGAGTAAATGTTTTTAACATTTTTGATAATCGCTCAAATAATAATCACCACCCAATTCTTCAGGCAATAATTGTTATACAACAAGGGGATTAACAAATTGGTACTGGCGGGTGTTACGGGCGATTATGCTTAACAATTATTTAATTTGGGCGAAGTGTGCGGCAGTTTAATCACTGAATTCAGAATAAAAAAATCATTGAAAACAAAGTTTTCCATAGTCTTTCCACAGCTATAGGGGCTTAATAGAGATAGAGTGGGCTTTCAAATAGAGAGATTTATAATAGAACTGAGCTTTGCAAAAACAAAGTTTTAAACTAAAAAATTTAAAACGTTAAAATGGAGCAGATTAAAATTGCGTTTTCCTCCGCATTTTCTAGATGAAATTCGAGCCAGACTTAGTGTGAGCCAGGTGGTCTCTCGCTCGGTTAAATTGCGTCGGCAAGGCAGAGAATTCACAGGTCTTTCCCCATTTAAACAAGAAAAAACCCCTTCATTCACTGTAAATGATCAAAAAGGCTTCTATCATTGTTTTGCAACCGGTGAGCATGGGGACATCTTCACGTTCTTAATAAAGACACAAGGATTAAGCTTCCCAGAAGCCGTTGAACAACTAGCGAATGAAGCAGGTGTACCAATGCCTGTTTCATCCCCTGAAGCGATAGTTAGAGGGGAGCAAAACGATAGATTAAGAGATTTAACCGAGCTCGCTGCACAGTTTTACCAAGACGCTCTGAACGCGCCAATAGCGGAGAAGGCTAGGAATTATCTAATCAATAGAGGATTAAACCGAGAGCAGGTCTCTAAATTTCGGTTAGGCTATGCACCAAACTCTCGAAACGCCTTAAAACAACATCTTGAGAAAGCTGGATACACAGAAAAAGAGATTATTCTCTCTGGTATGGCTATTGGGGGTAACGATATTCCCGTTCCTTATGATCGTTTTCGTGATCGGATCATGTTCCCAATCGCAGATTTAAAACAAAGAGTAATTGCTTTTGGTGGCCGTGCTCTAGATCCTGGCCAACCGGCAAAATATTTAAATTCTCCCGAAACACCGCTTTTTCATAAAGGTCATCAGGTTTATAACGGTGCTGGAGCTAGAAAAGCTGCCTATGATTTGAAGTCTGTCATTGTCACAGAAGGCTATATGGACGTAATCGCTATGGCTGGCGCTGGGTTTGAAAATACCGTAGCCCCGCTTGGCACAGCTCTGACAATCGAGCAAATACAGCTTTTATGGCGAATGGCTTCAGAACCTATTCTATGTTTTGATGGTGATCAGGCAGGTAAAAAAGCTGCATTTCGTTCAGTCGAAACCGTTTTACCCCACTTAAAACCGGGGTATTCCTTAAAATTTGCTTTTTTACCTGATGGTGAAGACCCAGACGATTACATCAAAAATCATGGCGCTGGGGAAATGAAAAATATCTTAGATGCCGCAAAACCATTGTCAGAGGTGCTCTGGCAAAAGGAATTCACAGCTAGTGAATGGGATACTCCTGAGCGAAGAGCAGCGCTAGAGCAGAATTTAATCTCTTTAATTAATGGTGTTGAAGACCAAACCGTAAAAACTCATTATTTAAGAGAAATAAAATCGCGTCTTTGGCGTGCTTTTCAAAAAACAGGAAACCAGCCCGAAAAAAGCAACCAAAACTGGCAAAAGAGTAGCAAATCATCTTCAAAGTCTTTTTCAGGGAAATATGGGGCAAATTCACGCCAGCCGGCCACAAATTCACTTCTTGCTAGTCCATTAATGAAAGGGCCTGAAAAGCAAAACCTATCTCATGAAGCAGAGGTTATTGATTTAATAATCAATCATCCATGGTTGCTGGATACAGAAGATGAGTTGTTTTCAAGCTTTAAATTTACAACAGAAGATGCAAAAAAATTACGAGATGCTTTGCTGGAAGCCCAATTTGCACTAAATCCACAGAATTCTCTTGACAGCGCGGCAGTTCAGTCCCATTTAGAAAAGTTAGAACTACACTCACTGGCCGCCCAGATGCAACGCAAAGTAACCCAAACCGGGGCTAAATCTGCCGAACCAAATGCGAACTCAAATGAAGTTCTCAGAAAATGGCATGAACTCATGGTGCGACATCACAAGGCTGAGGAACTAGAACGCGAGCTTGATGCCGCTGAACGCGCATACAGGGAAGAGGGTAATCAACTAAATTTTGAACGTTTAGAATCTCTGAGAAATGCTTTAAATCAAAGCATGAACGAGGTTCTTTAGCTTAGTTTTGAGCTATTTTCGCATTTCTCTAGGTATTAATTTAATCAAAAGGGCTTGATCGTTAATCTTTTCTAGCCGAATCATGCTTTAAATTACCTTAGATGAAAGAAAGTAAGACCTTAAATTACATGGATAAATAGTATTTTAGGCAAGTGGGGCTCTATTAAAGCCACAAAACGAGATTAAGCAATAAATTCGATGCCGGAATAAAACTTAGATGTTCAGTTGTAATTACCTTAAGGGCGCACCAGATATATATAACGGCAAAGTTTTAACATCAAAACGACCTCTCAAGCCCCATTTTTTGGCCAGAGTTTTGGTCAGAGTTTCAGGCTCAAGTTCAGCTTAGCCCTTTTTATATTGCCAGCTTTTCTAAAGAAACAAAAGAAAGGCAGCAATAAAAAGAATAGATTGCAACAAACCGCATTTTAAAACGATGTGGCATCAATTGTGTTTCGGAGCACATATATGGCGACCAGAACAACAAAGACGACAACCAAAACAGCGGCCAAGAAGCCAGCTGCTAAAAAAACAGCAGCTGCAGCTAAAACCACAGCCAAAAAAGCGCCTGCGGCCAACAAAAAAGCGCCTGCGGCTAAAAAGGCGCCTGCAGCCAAGAAAACACCTGCGGCAACTAAGAAAGCTCCTGCGACCAAAAAAGCTACTGTGAGTAAAGCAGCCCCAAAAACAACAGCTAAAACAGCGAAGAAAACGGCCAACACCACCAAGATGAAGGCCGTAGCTGCAAAGTCTGTTACAAAACCAGCCACGAAGAAAGCACCAGCTAAAACTCCAGCCGGTACGAAGACAGCAGCGACAAAAGCAACTGCAGCTAAAAAAGCTCCAGCAGCAAAAACAACAGCCTCTTCAACAAAAACTAAAACAACAGCAAAAACAAAAGTGACAAAACCTAAAGTGGTAAAAGCAAGCGCAACCTCGACACAAGCTGTCAAACGTTCAGAACCAAAGAAAAAACCAGGTAGCAAAAAGGCCGATGACGCCAAAAGTGGTGACAGCCCAATTCTCGACCTCACTGATAGTTCCGTGAAACGTATGATCAAAACTGCAAAACAGCGCGGTTATGTAACATATGATGAACTAAATGAAGTGATGCCTTCTGATGAAGTTTCTTCAGAGCAAATTGAAGACATCATGTCAATGTTGTCTGACATGGGCATTAATGTGGTTGAAGAAGAAGAGGTTGAAGACGCAACTGAAGCGGCAACCCCAGCCATTGCTGAGAATAATAAATCTGTTGTAAAAACAGGTAAAACAAGTGAGCCGACAGAGCGAACTGATGATCCTGTTCGCATGTATCTACGTGAAATGGGTACTGTTGACCTTCTTTCAAGAGAAGGTGAAATTGCAATTGCCAAGCGTATTGAAGCTGGGCGCGAAGCAATGATAGCTGGGCTCTGTGAAAGCCCGCTAACCTTCCAGGCCATTATCATTTGGCATGATGAATTAATGGAAGGCAAAATTCTCTTAAGAGATATTATTGACCTTGAAGCCACTTACGCCGGGCCAGAAGCAAAAGCTCCTGTTATAATGGGGCCAGACGGCAAACCAGTAGAAGCGCAAACAGCTGAAGGACAAGCTCCAGCTGCTGAAGGCGCTCAAGCGGCACCTGATGCATCGACTAGTACTGAAGGTCAAAATCTGGATGAAAATGGGCAGCCTAGAGAAGAAGGAAGAGAAGATGAAGACGAGGATGATGATGATGATCTCGAAAACTCTCTCTCTCTAGCTGCAATGGAAGCTGAGCTGAAACCAAAAGTTTTAGAAACGTTTGATAGCATTGCTGCCAACTATAAAAAGTTGAGAAAACTACAAGATTCTAAAGTTGAAAAATCTTTAGACGGTGAAAAAGTCACCAAAGCGCAAACTAACAAATTCGATAAATTGAGAGAAGACATCGTCAACGATGTGAAAAGTCTCTCATTAAATAATAATCGTATTGAAAGCCTGGTTGAGCAACTTTATGCAATTAACAAAAAGCTCATCGGTTATGAAGGCCGCCTAATGCGCTTAGGCGATAGCTATGGCATTCCGCGTATTGAATTTTTGGAAAGTGCCCAAGGCCGCGAATTGGATCCAAACTGGATCGACGATATGGCGGGCTCTAAGAAAAAAGGCTGGGCTGCATTTGTTGAATCAGAGCGCCCAACCATTGAAGATATTCGCTCTGAAATTCAAATCCTGGCAACTGAAACAGGCCTGGATATTGCCGAATATCGCCGCATCGTTCGCCATGTGAAAAAAGGTGAGCGTGAAGCACGCATCGCTAAAAAAGAAAGGCAAGAAGCCAACTTGCGCCTCGTAATTTCAATTGCGAAAAAATACACCAACCGCGGTCTGCAATTCCTCGATCTCATTCAGGAAGGTAATATCGGCCTGATGAAAGCGGTAGATAAATTTGAATATCGCCGCGGTTATAAATTCTCAACCTATGCCACATGGTGGATCAGGCAAGCAATCACGCGCTCAATCGCTGACCAAGCGCGTACAATCCGTATTCCGGTTCACATGATTGAGACGATCAACAAGCTGGTGCGGACATCGCGTCAAATGCTCCATGAAATCGGTCGCGAGCCGACGCCGGAAGAGTTGTC
>JAJFHW010000119.1 GCA_021775385.1 Hyphomicrobiales bacterium
GTTTATGAAGCTCCTTATTACTGGAGAAATGAGGGAGAACAAAAAGATGGGCCGTTTTGTCAGCAATGTTATGACAGTGCTAAAGAGCAAATTCGATTGCAGCATCATGATGGTTATGGTGAAGGCGCTTGGGAATGCAAAAATTGTAAGAGTGATTTTAAAGATAAAAATTATGACAGAACTCCACGTAGTCACGTTTTTTAACAAATTTAATTCATTGAACCATCCCCCCACTTCCTGCGTCTCATCTGTATACGCAATTTTAATTTTTGATTTGGGAGATGGTTATGATTAGGAAGATTTTACTTTCAGTTTTATTTATTAGTTTTGGTGCTGGAGCGGCTTCGGCTTTGCCTTCTGGTGGGGGGAATGTTTCTCCTTCTGTTGAGATGAATTCTTTTGAGAGTTTGCGTGAACTTGTTGGTGCTAAGAAATATAAGCGGGCGAAGCGGTTTGCTCGCCGCAAGAACAGATCGCGTCACTCTGGAGCAAACTCATATAAAGCACCTGGGCGTGTGGTGAAGGATACTTGTCCGGGCGGCGATCATGGTTGTATCAAAGACCTGAAAGCCAATTGTGACAAAGCCAAAGGCGGCCTCTCTACTGAGCCTGATGGTGGTGTTGATTGCTTTGTTGTAGGCATTCATGACCAGCCTGATCAATCTGATTAATTGACTAATTTTCGCATTAAAAAAGAGAGCGCATGTATTAGCATCGTCGCTCTCTTAAATATTTGTAATATTAAAATCATAGACATTGAGCGCAATTGAAGAGAAAATAACCCTGTTTTTTAAATTGAGTTTTAAGATTTCGGGAGTTTCTTAAATGGCTTATCGTAAATTTATGCAATTCAGTCTTGCACTTTCTTTTTGTTTTACGCTTTTCACATCTTTTACCTTCTCAACAAATGCACTTGCAAAACCACCTGTTTGCAAATCTCTCAATGGCCGGATTGGTCCTTGGGAATATAATGTTGGGGCTTCTTTTTCTGAAGCTGAGTTTTTATTACAAATGTTTCGCAAAAAAGAATTTGATCTTCGCGTTGAATACCTCAACAGCAAGAAAGGTTTCTTTCTCATCAACGGGAAGCAAAAGAAAAACATCGCTTTTGCTAAAATTATTGTTGATGGAAAAACCATCGCTACCTACAGCCATAATGCTAAAAAAACCGGCAAACCCTCTCATGCAGTGTGGCGTGATAAAGAATTTTTCAAAGTTTTTAACGTTCTCCAAAAGGGCAAAAATGGCCAAGTTGTCATTACCAAGAACAATGGCGATGTTCGGCAATTTAACCTTGCTTTACCAGACTTTAATAAAGGAATTTCCGCAGGTGCTCCCCATTATAATTATCTCAATAAATTATTAGCCAAAAAGGGTTGCAGAGGAACTTATGATTTTTAAGTTTTTGCGCTGAAATATTGCATTTTTTTCAGTGGCTTAGGTTTGGCCGCATTTTTCACTATTAGCCAGTCAGTTTACATGAATAGAAATTAATTTGAGGGTTTTGTTTATCTGAGATAGGCTTGTACCTAGTTTGTGAGGGGATAAATGGCTGTTTATTTCCAGACTGATATTATACAGGAGGGTTTTACCCGATGAAATTTAATATGAAATCTAAAGTTTTTGGCTTAGCTAGCTTTATGGCGGTTTTGCTTTTATCATTTGGCATTGCTACCGCAGCGCCGCTTTCTCAAGGTGTTCCATCAGAGCAATTAGTGGAAGCGCTTGATGCCAACCCGAACATTGTGAAAGTTAAAGGGTGTCACTCTAATAAGAAATGGCACAAGGTTTATAAGTGGGGCAAAAAAGCCTGGCATCGCCATGGATATAACTGCCAACCTAAGCATGTGAAGAAAAAGAAAAAATGGGGCCATTGTCACAAGAAATGGCACAAACATTGGCACCAAGGTCATGGCTCTAAATGGCACCGTCATGCAGGCCCTAACTGTCATTACAAATGGGGTAAGAAACATAAATATTATAAGAAGAACCAAGGCTGCATCAAAATTGGGCCAGTTTGGGTTTGCCAATAAGAATTGCTCTGGTGCTAGTTTTCTAAGTTAGAAAAATCCAGATCATAAAGTACCCGTAGGTGGGATAGCTCTCGTGAAACAGAAAAGTTTTGCGGGAGCTTTTTTGTTGCTTCCTTTTTCCAAACAGCTAACTAAAGATTGAGAGAGGACTCTTGCAGATTTGTATGTCTATGTTACTTCAATGGGGCTGTCGTATGTTAGGAGCTAGGTAAGTCAGGTGTTTGATTTTTCATTTGTTTATACGAAAGAAGCTTTAGGGCTTTTTGCAATTGCTTTGACTATCTTTGCTTTTTTCCCTTACATCCGGTCAATTCACAAGGGCGAGACGAAGCCGCATGTGTTCTCCTGGATCCTTTGGGGTACGACGACGTTTATTGTCTTTCTTGCCCAATATTCTGATGAAGGGGGAGCTGGTGCCTGGCCCATCGGCGTCTCTGGCATCATTACTTTGTACGTGGCCGGATTGGCCTATGTTAAAAAATCAGACATTTCCATTACGAAATCAGACTGGGTGTTTTTTGCCATCGGAGTTTGGTCCATTCCGCTTTGGTATTTTACGTCAGCCCCGTTATGGGCTGTTGTGGTTTTGACCTTTATTGACCTGGTTGGTTTCATCCCCACATTCAAGAAATCTTATTCGCGTCCCTTTGATGAGCAACTTGGCTTTTTTATCATCATGACAATTCGTAATTTCATTTCTATCGCGGCGCTTCAAAATTACTCTATGACAACTGTTCTCTTTCCTGCTGCCGTTGGTATTGCGGCGCTGATGTTTGTTCTGATGGTGACAATTCAACGACTGCGGCTCCAGTCTAATTAGGCGAGAAGAGAGGACAATATTTCATTTTCCTTGCTAGTCGATGGTATTTGCTTTCACTGCCCCTCTCCCGCTATAGTTCGAATTAGATGTTGTTTTACTCTTCATTGGAGATGGTATGGCTGAGATTTTGATGAACCGTCAGGAAGTTTATTCTTATTTGCTTGATGTGTTCCCTGAACTTTTTCCAGAAGATCACAGTCCTTATGACGTTGTCTCTATAAACCAAGATGAAGCGGTTCTTGCCTTTCAAGCGAATGAAA
>JAJFHW010000120.1 GCA_021775385.1 Hyphomicrobiales bacterium
ACAGAAACATCTAATGGTGACACAACTACAACAAGTGAAACATTAAACATCAATGTACTGAACGATCACACTGAAGATACACCAACGTCTATATATGGATCAACAGGCAATGATACATTAACCGGAACATCTGGCGATGACATTCTTTTTGGACGAGGTGGAGATGACACCCTATCCGGCGGTGAAGGCTCAGACCTCTTCATTTTCCAGGAAGGTGATGGAGCTGACACAATCAATGGTGGCGCGGGCGCATCCTGGACAGATACCATTGAACTTCAAGACGCAATGGGCGGCTCTGACCTCGGCACCTACGGAACAGATTGGACAGTGACCTTAACCGAAGGCTCAATTGAGGAAACAAACTCAGACAACATCCTCTTTTCAGATGATGCTGATGGAACCATCAATCTCCAGGATGGTAGCTCAATCGACTTTACAGACATCGAGCGCATCGACTGGTAATTGAAAAAATAAAGACATATGAAAGAAAAAACCCTGCACGTTTTCAGGGCTTTTTCTTTTTAAAGCACTAGATAAAGCGCACAATTAGTTTAGACACCAGCATACCAATGATGAGAGCTACAAAAAAGATCAGCGCACTCAAACCCCCAAATGTTAAACTCGCCAGCGCAGGCCCAGGGCAAAGCCCAACCAAGCCCCATCCAACACCAAATAAAATAGGACCAACAATCAGCCGACCATCAATCTGTGACTTGAGAGTGTTTTGAAGCTCACCCGAAATAAAAGGTCGCTCCATTCTCCAAACAAGCCGGTAACCTATAAATGTCGTGACAACTGCCCCAAGCATTACAAAAATCAAACTAGGATCAAAAGAACCTGTAAGGTCTAGAAAATTCATAACCTTGGCCGGGTTGCTCATTCCTGAAAGAACAAGGCCATAACCGAAAATCAAACCCGCAATTAAAGAAATTAGTGTTTGCATAGATCTCTCTCCCCTAAATTACATGGCGCATGACATAAACAGTCACGATCGCGCTCACCATAAACAAAGCTGTTGCAAAAAAAGAACGTTTGGAAAGACGCGCCATTCCACAAACCCCGTGCCCAGAAGTGCAACCACTACCAATGACAGTACCAAGGCCGACAAGCAAACCACCAATGACTAAAATCACAACATCTGATGAAACATGATAATCAGGCGTTATTCCCGTCGCTTTGCGAAAAATAAATGGTGACAAAATCACCCCAACAACAAAAGCCAAACGCCATAAGTTTGTAAAAGGCGTGAATGTAAACAAGCCACCCAATATACCTGATACCCCGGTGATGCGCCCAAAACTAGCCATCATCAACACAGCCGATAAACCGATTAATACACCCCCCAATAAGGACATGATCGGTGTAAATTCTGTTTCCATAAGTTTTATCCATTTTCACTAAAAGTAAATAACCAGAGCAAAAACAAGCCCAATCAGATTAATTCAGATCTTTATATATATGCAACAAAGCGAATATTAAAGAGGCAGTTGATCAAAAAAACGTAATCACCAAAATCATTCTTAAAAATATACCACAAAAGATAAAGCTAGAGAGAAGGTCAAACATTTGCTAAAAATCACCCACTGAGTCGGACCAAACCCAAAAAATTGAAAACACCCTATGAAATGGACCCCACAACAAGACGCCGCTTTAAAAGCAGTAGATGAATGGCTCGAATTCGGGAGTGCTCCCGTTTTTCGCCTATTTGGCTATGCTGGCACAGGTAAAACAACTTTAGCCACCTACATCGCAGAACATGTAGATGGAAAAGTTCTTTTTGCCGCTTTTACCGGCAAAGCCGCTCTCGTCATGCGTGACAAAGGTTGCGCAGGCGCCTCCACAATTCACAGCCTTATTTATCGCCCTGGCGAAGGCAATTCAGAAAACCCAGACTTCTTTATGAACCGAGACAGCCCTGTTAAAAAAGCTGACCTGGTCATCATTGATGAATGCTCCATGGTCGATGAAGAATTAGGACGGGATCTACTTTCATTCGGCACCAAAGTTCTTGTCCTTGGTGACCCAGCGCAATTACCTCCCGTAAAAGGCGCCGGTTACTTCACAGAACATGAACCAGATTATTTGCTAACCGAAGTACACAGACAAGCAAGAGATAATCCAATAATCTCACTATCCATGGATGTAAGAGAAGGTAACTCTATAGAATATGGGCGCTACGGTGAAAGCCGCATCATTACTAAAGATGATTTAGAGACAAATGATGTCGTTGAGGCCGATCAAATCCTAGTTGGCATCAATAAAACAAGACGAAGCTTCAATCAAAGAATGCGCCAACTCAAAGAATTTGAAGGCGATCTACCAAATGTTGATGAACGTCTCATTTGCCTGCGAAATAACAAATCAAAAGGCTTGTTAAACGGCAGCCTATGGGATGTAACCAAAATTTCAAATGACGTCAAAGGGCGACTAAATATGCGCATTAGCCCTGAATCTGAACTTATGAATGCAAAAAACATCAGAGTAAAAGTTTGGAGGCATTTCTTTGAAGGGCGCGAACAAGAACTAACCTGGACTCAAAGACGAAACTTAGATGAGTTTGATTTTGGCTATGTTTTAACAACCCATAAATCTCAAGGCTCTCAGTGGGATAACATTGTTCTCTTTGATGAAAGTTGGGCCTTTCGCGAAAACGCCCGTCAATGGCTTTACACGGCAATTACAAGAGCCGCAGAACAAATAACTATTGTTCGTTAGAAAAAAGAACAAATCACAATTGTTCGCTAGCAAATAAATGAAAAAAATATTTTAGGGAATGCAATGAGGGTTAGAAAGAAACTAACCCTCTTAAAAATTTAATTTAACTAACTCTGTTTCTTCAAAGTTTCAGTAAAGCCATACTGAAATATATTGACCAAACAATCACAATGTTTCTCAATATCTTTATCAGAAACCTCAGCATCCTCAGTAAGCAAAGCCCCCTCCCAAACGAAATGAGTGGTTATCATTCCAAACAAAAGAGAGGCGCATTCTTTCGAATTGTCTAGTGAAAGATTTCCTACAGTCGCAACTTCTAATAAAAAACGTTCCAAACCTTTTAAAAATTTTTCCGGCCCCTTTGCAAACAACTCAGCCGATAAGTCAGATTGAGAATAAAGGCCACAAAGTAACAAACGTATAAACTGTCTGACTTTAGGATCGGTAAATGTTTTGGTTAGCATATAGACAAAGGCCTTAAATTTCTCTCCGTCCAAACCATCTTCACCTGACAGATCGTCAAGTTGCTCAATTAAAGTCCCAATAGTGAGATCAATACGGCGAAAAATTTCTTCATTAACGGCTTTTTGCAAACCATCTTTATCATTAAAAAAGTCATAGATGGCCCCCTTCGAACCACCTGATATTTTAATGATTTTATCAAGATTTAAATCCCGGTCCCGCCCAAAAACCAGAATAGCAGCTTCTATAATCTGTTCTTTCCGCCGAAGCTGTTTTTTTGTTAACTCATTATGTTCATGCATCCATGGACCTCCATTCTACATCTGGTCAAACCAGATATACAAATTCAACCTAAAGCTGCGCTGTAAATAATGAATATTCTAAGTTACAACATAGCTCAAAACAGCAAAATGAAAGAGAAACCAATATTTAACTAAGTAAAGTAGTAAAAATTTCTTAAAATCAAGAATGTTTAATTTAAATTCAAGTGCCGCTTACTGTTGTCACTATAGTACAAATACTAATAGAGATTGAATTTTTTAAAATCTGTAGTTAACAAAAACAAACTCCGTAAACGTCATAAAACACAGTAAAAACGAAAAATACTTAAATAATAAATTAAACAGTACCCACCCTAAACTTTAACCAATATTTACAAACCTGCGTTAAAAGTGAAAACATAAAAGCAACTATAAGTTGCAAAAGGGCTATTCAATACATTAAGGGTAGAGATAAATTCGAGCTATATTCAACCCTTATAATATACAGATATGAAATGTACCTTCTAATTCAAGCACTAAATGGTAAATAACCAAAATGACCACAGGCCAGCAAACGGATGAATTTACAAGCTCAAGGGAAGAAGCCCATATTCAACTGCTTCACGTCACGAATAGTGATGAGCAAAAATTACATTATTTAATAAATAAATTATGGTTTTTTTATTCCATCAAACATATCTCAACCAAGGATCAAGAAGCTGAGCTCTTGGGAAAATTAAACTCAAAAAAACCAAAAAATTTATTTGATATTCTAATTGCAGATCTAAGGCCAAATTCAGCATTCAAACAAGATCACAAAGAACTATTGTTCAATCGATTAAAAGAACACCAGCGCCCACTTATATCTCTAAGCAGTGATAATGAATATAACTGCGACGATCAAAATCTAAACTGGCTTCATATCACGCTACCGATTCAACAGATAAACAAATATGCACCGGAAATAAAAGATTCTATCGCCAATTTTTGGTTCTCTCTACCAAAAAACTAAATTAAAAATCGGCAAATTCGTCTCACTTATCATACAAAATGAGATATCTTATTTTCAAAAAAGTTGAACATTGAGCTGATTGCTAAAACAAACTGATTTAAAATCCGCTTTAATACCGAAACTAGAATTGCCCTAATTTACGGTAATATTGAAACGTTCCATAAAAGGCATCTGTTTGCTCATAATCACCTGAAACACCAGCAGAGAAAGTAAAGTCACCAATACTTGTTTTATGACGGGAAAAAGCGCCTAACCGTAAAGCATCAAATTCTTTATTTCCAAAAAGCCCAGCTTCCACGCCAACATCAATCGCCCCTATATAAGGAATATCCTCTAAAAGAGGCATACCATAACGACTATGCGCAACATAATATTCACTACCAGTCGAATAAGAAGCGTAAGAAGAAAGCCAGTGTCCTGATGCAAATTCATACCAGCCCTCAAGCAATAATTTAGCCCCATATTCAGACCCTTCTAAGCTGTTTTGGGGATCACGGGGGTCAATATGATTTGTCTCAGAAATCAAACCTCCATAAGCTTTTAAAATGACCTTACCTAAGCGAAATTCATACCCAATCATAGCTTCATAGAACTCAGATTCGCCCTTAAACAAAACTTCGACATAACTATCACCAATCTTTTTCGAAGATTGATAGCTATAATACCCACGCCCATAAACAGCTCTTAATTTCAAATTTGGTAAATTAAAATGAGAACCTAACGACCCCATTACTGCACCAGAATAAAACCCAACC
>JAJFHW010000013.1 GCA_021775385.1 Hyphomicrobiales bacterium
GGTTTTACTGCGTATTCTTTGATCAATTCTTGCTTACGAGCAGGACTAATCGACATCGTGTTCTCCTTAAAAAATATTTTAAAATAAATGGGGCTATTCACCGAAATTCATAACGCGCGCTGGTTTAAACTCACCTTGTGAGACCACTCCTAGAGCTACGATATTTGATCCGGACATTGCATATGCTGGCCCCTTGATGATTGGAGCATCGCGTCCTTTTAACAGAACGGCTTGCCCTAATCGTACTCTAGCCGCGTCGTCCTCATTTATGGCCAATGCCGGGATGTCGTCCAGCGCGGTCTCAATGGGACATAATTGTTCTAACAATACGTCACGAGCGGCTGCACTATGACTTAACTCTTCTAATTTTTCCAGTGAAATCGACATATTTTCGGTAAATGGACCGCTCTTTATTCGTCTTAACCGTGTTACATGGCCTAAACAACCTAATTCTCGTCCTAAGTCACGTGCTATCGCGCGAATATAGGTTCCTTTTCCGCATTCTGCGATGAATGTCATTTCTTCATCTTCTATGGAGTTTTTGATAGAAAGGTCGTAAATATTGACCTCTCGGGACTTTATCTCGACTTTTTCACCACTTCGAGCCAGGTCATAGGCTCGCTTTCCGTTAATTTTGATCGCTGAAAAGGCGGGGGGAGTTTGCTGTATTGTACCGATAAAAATAGGTAATGCATCTCTTACCTCATCTTCTGTCGGACGCTTTAAGCTTGTTGAAGTAATTTCACCCTCAAGATCATCTGTGCTGGTTTCAGCTCCCCATTTGACTGTGAATTCATATATCTTGCCACCTTCCATCACGTTCGACACAGTTTTGGTCGCTTCTCCCAACGCGATTGGCAAAATACCTGTTGCTAATGGGTCTAAAGTACCCGCATGACCAGCTTTTTTCGCATTGAAAAGACGCCTGACAATGCTAACTGCTTTTGTGGATGTGAGTTCAAGAGGTTTATCTAAGACCAGCCAACCATTTATGCGGTCTCCGCGCTTGCGTGCCATATATTTTTTACCTTTTCTCTCTCACGGGCTATTGCAGTGGAGCTGCCGCCCTACGAGGTGCAGCGCTAAGCGCTGACGGCCATTCGGCCTACGTTTTTCGCTATCTGCTGATTTTCAGATAAAAAATTATCCAGTTTAAAGCTTTTTTGCCCGAGAAGGGCTGAACTCCTTCTAAGTATCTCTTTGTTATAAACTGTTATCTTAACTATCTATTGAAGAGTCGGTTTCGGGTAAATCAGATGATTTTTCGCCTAGATCTTGTGCGACTTTTTTTGAGTTCAATACATCCGAAATGCGGCCGGATTCGTCGAATGTTTCATCCAAGCGGAAATGCAGCTCTGGCATATATTTTAACGACACTTTTCTAGACAATTCACCGCGTAGAAATTTACGATGCCGGCCAAGGGCCTGAATTACAATGTCTTTATTCTTGCCGCCAAGAGGCATGACAAAAACAGTAGCTTGGCGCATGTCTGGGCTGGTGCGAATCTCAGAAACTGTAATGACGATATCGTACAAATCTTCATCTCGAATATCAATTCGAGTGAAGATTTGAGACAATTCATGACGCAAGTTTTCAGCCACGCGTAATTGGCGTTGGCTGGGCCCTTTTTTAGCCCGTTTATCACTGTTACCCGAAGGCTTTGATGTTCCCATTAGTCGCTGCCTTAAAGCGTCCGCTCGATTTTCTCAATGCGGAATGCTTCGATGATATCGCCTTTTTTCAAGTCTTGATAATTTTCAAAGGCTGTACCACATTCCTGGCCAGTTGGCACTTCATTAACTTCATCTTTAAAGCGTTTCAAAGTGCTAAGCTTGCCGTCATGAATAACAACATTTTCACGAATAAGGCGTACACCTGCTCCGCGTTCCATCTTGCCTTCTGTGACACGACAACCAGCCACTTTACC
Organism: Hyphomicrobiales bacterium; assembly: GCA_021775385.1. Classification (GTDB taxonomy): domain Bacteria; phylum Pseudomonadota; class Alphaproteobacteria; order Rhizobiales; family HXMU1428-3; genus HXMU1428-3. The sequence goes on from JAJFHW010000013.1 coordinate 1,929, forward strand.
CACTTTAGAAATGTGGAAGACATCAAGAATTTCAGCATTACCAATAAAGTGCTCTTTAATCGTTGGATCAAGGAGACCAGACATAGCGTCTTTCACTTCATCGACCAGATCATAAATCACAGAGTAATATCTGATTTCTAACCCATGTTGCTGAGCTACGGCACGTGCCTGGATATTCGCGCGCACGTTAAAGCCAAAGATAATTGCATCACTAGCATTGGCTAACGAGATATCAGATTCTGTGATACCACCAACACCGCTATGAATGACACGGGCGACAACTTCATCTGTTCCCAATTTATCGAGTGCAGCAACAATAGCTTCAACAGAACCTTGTACGTCACCTTTAATAAGGACTGGGATTTCTTTGACATCAGCTTCATGAAGCTGGTTCATCATTTGCTCTAATGTACGAACAGAACCAGCGCCAGCTGCCCGAATATCACGGCGTTTCTTAATACGATACTCAGTGATTTCACGTGCTCTTGCTTCATTTTCAACGATGCCAAATTGGTCACCAGCTTCAGGGGCTGTGTTAAAACCAAGCACTTCAACTGGTACGGATGGTCCAGCTTCAACCACGTTTTCACCGCGATCATTGATAAGTGCGCGAACTTTACCCCAAGCACGGCCAGCCACAATAATTTGGCCAATTTTAATTGTGCCTTTTTGAACAAGCATTGTTCCAACAGGACCACGACCACGTTCTAGTTGAGCTTCAATAACAATACCTTCTGCACGACGATCAGGGTTAGCTTTAAGCTCTAGAATTTCAGCTTGCATTTGAATGGCTTCAAGCAAGTTGTTCAAGCCATCTCCTGTCTTGGCAGAGACTTCAACTTCCAGAGTTTCACCACTCATGCTTTCAACAATCACTTCATGTTGCAGAAGATCTGTTCTTACACGCTGTGGATTTGCGTCTGGTTTATCCATTTTATTGATTGCTACAATCAAAGGTACTTCAGCAGCTTTTGCGTGATTAATCGCTTCAATGGTTTGTTGTTTCACACCATCGTCAGCAGCCACCACCAAGATAACCAAATCAGTAACCTTAGCACCGCGCTCACGCATCGCTGTAAAAGCTTCGTGACCAGGTGTATCAATGAAAGTCACCTTCCGATGATCTTCAGTTTCAACCTGATATGCACCGATATGCTGTGTGATGCCACCAGCTTCACCAGAGACCACATTTTCTTTACGCAAGGCGTCTAGTAGTGAGGTTTTACCATGATCAACATGGCCCATGATTGTTACAACTGGGGCTCTTGGTTCTTGGTTTTCGCCATCTTCGATTTCTGTTGTGTAAAGGCCTTCTTCCACATCAGCTTCCGATACTCGGCGTGGTGTGTGTCCAAATTCCTGTACGATCAATTCAGCTGTGTCTGCATCGATTAAATCATTAATCTTATGCATCTGACCTTGTTGCATCATAAATTTAATAACATCAACGCCGCGCTCAGTCATACGGTTTGCCAATTCCTGAATGGTGACTGTTTCAGGAATGATAACTTCACGTACAATTTTTTCACGCGGTGTTTGTGGTGCTGCTTTGTTTTTCTCACGTTCACGCTTGCGTTTTAATGAGGCAAGTGAGCGTTCACGCTGTGTTTCATTCAGAGCATTACCGATGGTCAAACGACCTTTTACGCGACCTTCGCCACGACGATTGCGCTCAGTTTTGTTTTGTTTTTTCTTTGCTTCTTCAGAAACAGAGACTGCTGTAATCTCACGAGGCTTAATCACGCGCTTAGCACCAGATGCTTCGGCCTTAGCGTTCGCGGCTTCTAAGTCTAATGGATTAATAATTTTAGGGTCAGCATTTGCCGCATTCGGTTTAGCAGAATGTGCTTTCGACGGCTTTTTACCTGCCGTTTTTGGTTTTTCTGCATCCTGTTTTTCGGCTTCTTTTGCTTTTAAAGCTTCTTCTTCAGCTATACGTTTAATTTCAAGTTCTTTTTTAGCTTTAATAGAATCTTGTTCGCGGCGATCAGCTTGCTCTTTTGCAATGCGATCTTCTTCTTCGCGACGCTCTTTGGCTTCTTCTAGAACTCTTAGACGGGCAGCTTGCTCATGATTTGACAATCCGCCTTGGCCGCCCTGGCCACCTTGTGCTGACCTGTTTTGCCCACCAGATCTTTTACCTGATGAACGACCACCAGAATTCGCTCCCTGCCTAGGAGGACTTTTTCTGGTAGCTTGAGGTGCTTTATTAGTCTCTTTTGGCTCGCCTTCTGCTTTTGTGCTTGCAGGTTTTTCGGCTGGCGCTCCCGGCTTGGTCAGCGTTCTTTTTTTCTTTTTTTCGACTACGACAGATTTCGACCGTCCACCACTTACATTTTGTCGAACGTGACCGGCATCAACTGTCCGCTTTAACTTTAGTGTCCCGCGGCCAGATTGCTCTGAAGATTTGTTGCCAGTTTCTTTTGTTTCGCTCATAGATTCCAAATTTCCTGAATCTGCGCTCACAGATTCCGTTTCTTTTCTTTTCGACCCACTGCCATTTAACTTCTTTGTTGCTCGTCAACACTGGTTTTAATGGCTTTTGCTCTTAACCTGTTTGAGAGATCGTTCTAAATGAAAGACTTTCTCTCTATCTTTATAAAAATCTCTTAATTTTTAATTCTTTGCCTAAAGCTCTCTTAGCCTTAATAAAAGTTAAGTTAGCCGTCATTGTAAGTGATTAACTTTTGCGTTGCTTCAACCATTGAAATTGCAGCTCCGCCAGTTTTCAATCCTGCATGTATGACATTAGCTTGACCAAAAGCCAAACTCAATTCTTCAGTTTTAAAGCAGTAACATGGATTTTTGAGGCCACCTTGTTCTAAAATGCCACTCTGTTCCGATTTTGTTCGAAACTTATAATCCAACTTCCCTGCTGTATCCACACTTGCTTCACTTGCATGAAATAAGGCTATTATACTCTCTTTTTCGATGGCTGCCATGAGTTTTGTAAACCCAAAGATGGCTAGACCCGATTTATTTGCTAGCTTTAGCCGCCCTATTGCGGCTTTTTCCAACAAATCCTCTACCTGTTGATCGATTTCAGAACCAATTGAAATGTCTTTGGCAAAGCCTCGATGAAACGTTTTACGCTTCACCGCTTCTTTTATTGAACTGCGTTTGGCACTTATCCAAACGCCGCGTCCAGGTAATTTCGCCTTTAAATCTGGCGTTACGACATTTTCTGGCGATAATACAAAACGAAGCATTTTGTTTTTTTGCATAACCTCGTTTGTTAGTGCACATCGCCGTTCAGGCCCTTTACTCTCCTTTTCTATGGTCTTCGTACTTTCTTAGTGCTCCTTCAGTTGCCCACTAGGCAACCGTCGCTGTTTCCTACCGACACCGCAGCTATAATACCTGATGCCTTCTTCTTAGACATTCATTTACTCTTCTTTTTCACCCTTTTCGGCGAACATAGCTTCAGCATCAGACAAAGGTGTTGACGCTACTGGCTCTTCAACAACAGGAGTTTCTTCTTCGCCCGCTTCTTCTTCAGGTTCGTCCTTTTTCAAGTCTTCTTCACTGATCCAACCGGCTTTTACACGAGCTGTCATGATCATTTCTTCAGCTTGGAATTTACGAATATTAAATCCATCCAAGAAGCCTGTGAATTTTGTTACTTCACCGTCTTTACGCTCGCTCCAACCGATGAGGTCGTCTGTTGCGCATTCAGCTAAATCTTCGACGCACTTCACGTCATTTTCGCCGAGCGCTACAAGCATTTCAATAGAAAGCCCTTCGACTTCGCGAATATCATCTTGAATTTTTAAATCTTTACAGCGCTTTTCAAGCTCAGCTTCTCTAGCTTCTAGATGTTCACGAGCACGGGTTTGGATTTCATCTGCTGTATCTTCATCGAAGCCTTCAATTGAAGAAATTTCACTTGCCTCAACAAATGCAACTTCATTAACTGAGGTGAAGCCTTCTGATGCAAGTAGCTGAGCGATAAATTCGTCAACATCCAATGCATTCATGAATTTTTCAGTACGTTCAGCAAATTCTTTCTGGCGTTGTTCTGATTCTTGTTGCTCAGTTAGGATGTCAATTTCCCATCCCGTTAACTGAGATGCAAGGCGAACATTTTGACCACGGCGACCAATAGCCAGGCTTAGTTGATCGTCAGGCACAACAACTTCAATACGCTCCAAGTCTTCATCAAGAACAACTTTAACAACTTCAGCTGGTGCTAAGGCGTTAACGATGAATGTGGCCGCATCATGTGACCATGGAATGATATCAATTTTTTCGCCCTGAAGCTCATTAACAACAGCTTGCACCCGAGCGCCGCGCATACCTACGCAAGCACCAACAGGGTCAATTGAGCTATCTTGACTTAGAACGGCGATTTTAGCGCGACTACCAGGATCACGAGCAACGGATTTAATATTGACGATATTGTCATAGATTTCAGGAACTTCCTGAGCGAATAGTTTCGCCATAAATTCTGGACGTGTCCGACTTAGGAAAATTTGTGGACCTCTTTGTTCGCGGCGCACATCATAGATGTAAGCGCGAACCCGATCACCGTAACGGAAATTTTCACGTGGCAAGCTTTCATCACGGCGCACAATAGCCTCTGCACGGCCAAGATCTACAACCACATTGCCATATTCAACACGCTTGACCGTACCATTTGCGACTTCCCCGATGCGATCTCTATATTCTTCATATTGACGCTCACGCTCAGCATCGCGTACTTTTTGCACGATCACTTGCTTGGCGTTTTGAGCCGCTACACGACCAAAATCTAACGGAGGCAAGTCTTCAGCCAGAACTTGACCAACTTCGATGTCTTTTTGAGCGCGTTTCGCGGCTTTAAGGGTGATTTCCGTCGCTTCATTGACGACAGTTTCAACAACCTCTAGCAAACGAGATAATTTTATTTCCCCTGTTTCAGGGTCAATTTTGGCTTGAATTTCATTTTCACTGCCATAGCGGGATTTTGCTGCCTTTTGAATGGCATCTTCCATAGCTTCAATCACGACTTCACGATTGATCGACTTCTCACGGGCTACTGCTTCTGCGATTTGCAACAGTTCTAACCGATGGGCGCTTACAGCCATTTCATTCTCCGCTTAACCTAGCGCATCCATATTTTTGAAAAATTCAAACGAATGCTCTAATTTTTATCAAAGCGATCCTTTTTTCCTAAAACCGGCTCCCACTTTTAGGTGGAACGCTTAACATTTGTTCAGCGATCCCTTTTTCCTAAAACCGGCATCCACTTATAGGCGGAACGCACGAATATGGCAGTTTGATTAATTCATTGAACTAACCATCTTGCTCAGTTTGATTGCGCTTTTCAGCGCTTTTTAATAACTCATCGCTCATTACAAGTTTTGAGCTGGCAATCATCGCTTTATTAAACCCTAAGGTTACAGGTTCTTCACCATCCGCCAAAGTTACATTTAAAAGCAATTCTTCATCTTCGAAGCCTTCTATTATGCCTCGAAATCTTTTTCGACCATCAATGGCCTGTTTTGTTTCAATTTTGGCTTCAAACCCTTGCCAGTTCTTGAAATCTCTCATACGAACTAATGGGCGATCAATACCAGCTGAAGAAACCTCCAAATGATACCCGCCAGGAATTGGATCATGGCTATCTAAATAAGGAGATAATTCCCTTGATATGATCTCACAATCCTTCACACCAAAACTGCCATCAGCTTTATCAGCCATAATTTGAACCGTCATACCGTCTCGGCCAGAAACAACTACACGAACCAATAAATATCCGAGATCTGAAATTACAGGCTCTATCAGTGAGGCAATATCACCAGCTTGCCCAGATTCTGTTACGAATCTTTTATCTAGATCTTCGGTTTCCATTTTCTCTCTCACGGCTTTTTGTAATGCTTCAGATGCCCACCAGCATCCGTACATTTCCTACGAGGTGCGGCGCTTGCGACGGGCAGCTCGTGCTGCCGTCTCCTGACGCCTAAGTGGCGTCACTCCCTCTTCGTATCGTTAGTTTAAACTTCTTTACTACTCACCATTCTCTAAGAACGCACCTTTTTCAATTCATCAAAACAAAAAGAGCGGACCCGAGGACCCACTCTGACGAGAGATGATCAAATGAGGCATGATCATGAGTTGACTAGTTATATAGTGCTTAATTTGATAAATCGCAAGTTTTTTTATGGTTGTGGCTAATGTGTTCGCTGCATAATCATTGGCTTTATACTTTTTATATGACGAATTCAGTGAGTTAATCACTGTAACACCCTGCTTCCAGGTGCATTTTATTAAAACTCTCCCCCTTAAGAAGCCCGCTTAACTTTTAGATATGTTGGATAACGACCTTCTCTGAATGCCTTTTGTTCATATCTAGTACTTGGCCACTCTTTGGGGGGTGTTCGCCAATCTGCCTTCGATTGCGGCGACCAAACAAAATCTGAACTTTGCTCAATCGCACTTAGGGATGTCCGTATATAATCACCAATATCCGATGCAATGATAAAATCAGCCCCAGGTTTTAGCACTCTTGCAAGCATTTCCAGCGTTTCTGAGGTCACAAACCGACGTTTACGGTGGCGTTTTTTAGGCCATGGGTCTGGATAGAGCAAATAAATACGACTTAGACTTTCATCAGGCAACCAATTAATGATCTTACGCGCATCATGGTCAAAAATTCGGATATTTTCTAATTTTTCACTCTCAATAGCGACCAATAACTTAGCGATACCATTTAGAAATGGTTCGCAACCAATAAATTGAATATGAGAATTAGCTTTTGCTGTTGCACTTAAATGTTCACCGCCGCCAAAACCAATTTCTAGCCATAGCTCTTGGTTTTCAGGACTAAGCTCATCTTCATTAAATGGTTTATCTGGGTTAATTAGAAGTTTGGGCAGCAGGTTTTCCACTAAGCTTTGCTGTCTTGCACTTAGTTTTTTACACTTCTGACGACCGAAAATGTAGCTTTTTTTGGTAAGATCTTCAGCCATGTGATGAAGTTTTCTATTAATATATTTAACCTTCACGTAGATAGCCTACATGAAGGTTAAATAAGTTTTTTCATTTTCTTCAGATCAATGTTCGCAATCAACTTGCTTCTTTCAAGCATTGCCTACCTTGATCATTTTTTAACTAATAGCGCTTTTCAGTTGATCTACCAGGTCTGTACGCTCCCAAGAGAACCCGCCATCAGCATCTGGAGTGCGACCAAAGTGACCATAAGCAGCTGTGCGCTCAAAAATTGGTTTAGTGAGAGCAAGGTGCTCACGAATACCACGTGGGCTCAGGTCCATGACTTCCATTAAAACGGATTCAAGCTTGCTTTCATCCACATTGCCTGTGCCATGCAGATCTACATAAATTGATAAAGGCTTTGAAACGCCAATAGCATATGAAAGTTGCAGGGTACATTTGTCAGCTAATTCAGCTGCTACGATATTTTTTGCCAAGTAGCGAGAAGCATAGGCTGCAGAGCGGTCAACTTTGGTTGAGTCTTTACCTGAGAAAGCGCCACCACCATGAGGCGCAGCTCCGCCATACGTATCAACAATAATTTTGCGACCTGTTAAACCTGCGTCACCGTCTGGGCCGCCGATTACAAAGCGGCCAGTTGGGTTCACATATAACTCTTCATCCGGGCACATCCAACCTTCTGGCAACACACCTTCAATGAAACCACGAACTTTTTCACGAAGCACAGCTTGATCAGTGCCTTCACTGTGCTGAGTAGAAACAACCACAGATGTCGCCCTTACCGGTACGCCATTTTCATATGCCAAAGTCACCTGACTTTTAGCATCTGGGCCAAATTCTGGGCAAGAGCCATCATGACGTGCTTTGGCCATGTTTTGTAAAATTTTGTGTGAATAGTGGATCGGAGCAGGCATAAGGACATCTGTTTCACGACATGCATAGCCAAACATGATGCCCTGGTCTCCAGCACCTTCATCTTTTTCTTTATCGCCATCAGCATCCACACCTTGTGCGATATCAACTGATTGTTCGTGAACAAGGCACTCTATGTCTGCTGTTGCATGATGGAAACCGTCTTGTTCATAGCCGATGTCTTTAATCGCGCGGCGTGCAGCAGCTATTAATGTTTCTTTGGTGACGCTACCAGCACAGCGAACTTCGCCTGCGAGCACAACTTTATTGGTCGTTGTTAGAGTTTCAACAGCGACACGGCTATCAGGATCAACCGCAAGATATGTATCAACGATGGCATCGGAAATACGATCACATACTTTATCTGGATGGCCTTCAGATACGGATTCGCTTGTAAATAAATAGCTTTGACGCGTCACGTTTACACTCCCCAAAAATGGCAAAATATTAACTTTGATTGAACATTTATACTTAGAGGGGACTCTTTGCAGAAAGGCGAGCTATTGGTCAAGTTTTTTCTACAATATTATTGTGACTTCTCATCTTTTGTATTATTAGATTCTTCGGATAAACTTCTTATGAGATCTATAACCCGGCGGCGTACTTGTGGGTCTTGAAGTTTTACAAAGGCCCTGTTTAATTCCAGTCCTTCCCGTGAGTTCAGAAATTCGAGTACAAAATCCTGAGATTTAGATTCGGCGAAACCTGCTTGCATTTCACCTGAGACTTCAGTTTCAATGTCATCGAAAAAGTATGAAATTGGAACTTCCAAGGCTTTTGCAAGTTGAAATAAACGACTAGCGCCTACTCTGTTCGCACCTTTTTCATATTTTTGAATTTGTTGAAAAGTGAGGCCCATTTGCTCACCTAGTTTTTCTTGGCTTAAACCACTCATCATTCGACGCAAACGAATGCGACCACCAACATGGATATCTATCGGATTTGGTTTTCTTGGTTGATTGGCTGAACCCGTCATCGTATCCATAAATTTCTCCCAGTAAGGGCCATAAGTACTGATCAGTGTTATGCTTAGTACTAATTATTTGCATGCTGACATATTATATATGAAATCGACTTTTAGCCCAAATCGGGCTGAAAACCTATCGATTTTTTATATCTTGGTTAGTGCTTGCTAGATAATTTTGAACGATTTGTCAAAATTTTCTCTGTACTGATTAGTACGCCAAAAATGAGTAAGACTAAAAAACTTAGCAATTCTTTCGGAAACGGAAAAATATAAATCATAGATTTTTCAGGTATTGCAGAAACTATTATTACCTTTTTATTTAAGGATGTCTTTTTAACTATTCTTCCAATACCATCAAAAATCGCAGATATTCCCCCATTTACAGATCTAACCATGGGCAAGCCAGTTTCTAAAGCCCTCATCCGCACTTGATGAAGGTGCTGATGAGGGCCCACAGTGTTTCCGAACCAACCATCATTTGAAATATTTAACAACCATTTAGCTCCACTCGAGCCTGTTGTTGAAGGCAGAGGAAAAATGGCTTCGTAACAAATAGAGGGTAGAAAAGACGGCATCGTTTTTAGTTGAACTGGAGACGGCTTTGGCCCGGTTTTAAACCCCCCTCTTTCATCTGCTATAGCGCTCAACCCAATAGCTCTGAAAAGTTGGGGAAAGGGGAGATATTCACCAAAAGGGACCAGATGATTTTTGTCATACAGATTTTCAATCTCTCCATGATCATTCACAACAAACAAGCTATTAAAAACTTTGTAGTTGTTTGCTCCTTTTAAATTTTGGTTACTTTCAACATGGAAGGCACCTGAAATAAGCGTGCTTCCTTCAGCTAACATTTCATCCAATCTTGTTAAAATTGTTGGTGAGCGATTTAATGCAAAAGGAATTGCCGTTTCAGGCCAAACGATCAATCTTTGGTGATTTTTTGTTTGATCTAATGGAGGTAGAGTTTCTGTAAGCTCAATGGTTTTTAAAAGAGCCGAGGGACGTTTTTTTAAATCTACTTTATCTTTTTGAGAAATATTAGGTTGGACCAAGACCAACTCAATTCCTTTGATAAATTTTGTTGGTCCCTCTTCGCGAATTCTATGAGCACCAAACCCGTAAAGTGAAAAAATCACTAAAACTGAAAAAGACAAGGGCAATATTTTACTCAGCAATCCTTCTGATGGCTTATCAGGACTTTTCTCATCATTACCTAATGGGCCCGCTAAAATTGCAGGTGTAGAAAAAATTAACGCAGCCATTGCACTCAGCCCAAGAAGACCAAATATCGATACGCTCTGCATCAGCTCCAATTGTCCCGTTAAACTGTGGCCTATGAGGTTCCACGGGAAACCGGTAAAAATATAGCTTCGTAGCAAATCAGCGATGAAAATAGCTACACTGAAAGTTATCAAGCGCTCCGGTCCGTTTGTCCAAAAAAGAGACAAAACTGCTAGAGGTACTGCATAGAACAAACCTAGAAATGCAGGAAGTAGGGTTACAGCAAAAGGAAGAGCCCAAGCAAACTTTTCAGGCTCGATTAAAAAAGAAGAACCTAACCAATATAACGAAACCAAAAAATATCCGAAACCAAATGACCAGCCAATTTTAAAAACCTGCTTTTGCACTCCGGATGAGTTTCTTTGGGTTAACTTAACACCATCAATCAACCAGATGAGAATGGGGAATGTAATGAATAGACTGGGCCAAAAAGAAATGGGTGGCATAGCCAAAGTAGAAAAAATACCTAAGAGGAATGCTATGAAATATTTTTTACGACTTGAGAGTTGTTTCATGCTTTCGTTTAAACTCAAAACTTTATGAGCATATTTATTCCACATGAACCTTTGGCTCCGGTATTTACTAAAACATTCCTCTTTCCCAAAACCGGTACCCACTTTTGAGCGGAATGATATTTAATTTTTGATAGAAATTTTAAGAGTTTTAATGCGTCTTGGATCCGCGCTTAGCACTTCAAACTCTAACCCTGTAGGATGGGTTATAATTTCACCGCGCACAGGAACACGACCAACAATAGAGAAAACAAGCCCCCCTAATGTGTCTATATCATCATCACGTTCTTCATTTGTAAATAGATCTAATTTGATCTTTTGTTCTAACTCTTCAATGGGAGTTCGAGCGGATGCTGTTAGACCTGTTTCCAGGCTGCCGCTCATTAAGCGGTCGTTATTGTCATCATGTTCATCTTCAATTTCACCGACAACTTCCTCAACCAAATCTTCAATAGAAACCAATCCATCAGTTCCGCCATATTCATCTACAACTAGGGCTAAATGAACTCTGGTTGATTGCATTCTAAGGAGTAAATTTACAACAGGCATTGATGGAGGAACATAAAGTACGTCACGTAAGATTTTGGCGTCTTTAATTTGCACCATGAAATCTTTGGCTGTCAGTTTGAATTGATCAATGTTTTTAATTAAAGTCGGCGCCTTTATTTCTTCTTTTGCTTCTCTGCCACCAGATATCACTTTTAGCCCGACAGTTGGCTGCGTTTTGGAATTTGGCGCATCACCTTGCTCTGCTATCCAGCACAATAAATCTTTCACATGAACCATACCTGTTGGGTCATCTAAAGTTTCTCGATATACAGGGATGCGGGAATGACCAATTGTTTCGAAGTGAGTTAATAGCTCTTTTAAGCTGGCTGTTTCTTCAATCGCTTCAATATCAGCTCTTGGGACCATGACATCTTCAACACGCAAACTACCAAATCGCAATATATTTGCGATCATAACCCGTTCTTGATTACTGAAACTATCACTTTCGCCTGACTCTAAATCAACCGCTTGCTTTAACTGATTTCTGAGATCATCCGACATATTGTCAGAGAATAAAGTTCTCAAAGTCTTTTTGATAAACTGCCTAATTTTACCCGTCTCTGAGGGTTCAGTCTCTAGATCAGCTGTTTTATTATTTTCTGGACTTGGTACGGCTTCGTTCATTAGCTTGTAAAATATCTACTTCTGTTTTTTATCAAAATCATTTTTGTGCTTCAAGTTTCCCGCGTGTAACCGGCTTGAAAGCTATTGGCGCATTCAAATAACAAATTCACCTTCATAAGGATTATCTAATCCTAGCTGCTTCATAAGCCTAATTTCAAGCGTTTCCATTGTCTCAGCATCTTTGCTTGTCTCGTGATCATAACCCAAAAGATGTAACACTCCATGAATAACTAAATGAGAAAGATGCGATTTAATCGGTTTTTTTTCATTTTTGGCCTCTTCTGTCACATATTCGTAGGCTAATATTGCATCACCTATGTGAACTGGTTCAGATTCTTCACCGGGAAGAGAGACTTCAGAGGATGGAAATGAAAGAACATTCGTTGGTTTATCTTTACCTCTATAGGTTTTGTTTAACTCTCTGATTGACTCATTATCGCTTAGCATTAAAACAGCAAGACGATGTGGTGATTTCATGGCTAAAGGAGCAGTTTTAATTGCTTCCTGGCTAAGCGCTAAAAAGGCAGCTTCTTTTAAAAAAGAAAAATCTGAGCTTATTTCACACCATTTTTGCTCTTCAATAATGACCTCTATTTCCAGGTTCTGCCCATCCCTCATCTCACTCCATTCGATTGAAAGAGTTTCTGGCTCTGAAACCTCACCTTGATCCACTAGTCTTTACCCTGTTCCTGGCTATCATAAGCCGCGACGATTTTTGCAACCAAATCACGGCGCACAACATCTTCACCCTTAAAGGTGATTTGCTTAATCTCATCAACATTGCGCAATAGATATGACGCATCCATTAACCCCGATTTTTGCCCTGGCGGCAAATCAACCTGACTTGGATCGCCAGTGATGACCATTTTTGATCCTTCACCCAAACGGGTTAGAAACATTTTCATTTGCATCGTCGTGCAATTTTGCGCTTCATCTAAAATGATAAAGCTGTTGGTCAATGTACGGCCTCTCATGAAGGCTAAGGGCGCTATTTCGATGACTTTATTTTCAATTTCTTTTTCAACACGTTCAACAGGCAAGCAATCATCTAGAGCATCATATAGGGGGCGTAGATAAGGGTCGACTTTTTCACGCATATCGCCAGGTAAAAAACCCAATCGTTCACCAGCTTCTACAGCCGGCCTTGAGAGTATTATTTTTTCAACTTTGCCTTGTTCTAATGCAGCAGCAGCTGCAGCAACAGCGATATAAGTTTTACCGGTTCCTGCTGGGCCAAACGCAAAGATCAAATCACTCAGCTCTATACTGCGGATATATTCGCTTTGGCGCGGTGTTCTTGCTGTAATGTGTTTTTTACGTGTGCGGATATGAGCTTGACCATTTTGACTTTGGCCATTAGAGGTTTTACCATTCTCGCTCTTTTTTGAATTTTGACCACGATCTTTATTGGTAGATTTATTCTCTTTTTTGTTAGATTTGCTATTCAAAGGTTCATAGCTGGACTTTGTAGAGCTTTTATTTTTTTGGTCAGATTCCATATCGCCCTCTTCTCTTATTTCCGAGCTTTCTGCATGTCTGATCGCACCGTCAATATCACCGGGTGACAAGTCAGCTCCCGTGGTAATGCGACTATACAAATGCTCAAGAATTTCCTGAGCCATTTCGCATTGTTCTTTTGAACCTTCAAGTGTGAGAATATTGCCATGAATATAGGCATCGATGTTTAAGCGATCTTCTATAATGGCGAGGTTGCCATCAAATTCGCCAAGCAAAATTGCGAGTAAGCGGTTATCTTCAAAGCTAATAGATTGGGAATGACGACTTGTTTTTTTAGCCTTTTTATCCTGTCCGGACTTTGTATATGCCCCCAAACTTGTGCTCCTCTTTTTAACGTTCCTTCGGTTGCCCACTAGCAACCGTCACTGTTACCTACAGAATTTAGTGCACATAAAAACAGATGCCCACCAGCAACCGCACTATCCACACCTATGATGATGAATTTATGACAGCTTGCAAGCTGGTTGAGGTTGCAGACTTAATTGTTACATCGACCATATCTCCGATCTTAGCATGATCGGTTTCGATATGCACGGACTGAAGATAAGGTGAGCGGCCAATTAACTGGCCTTCTTTTTTTCCAATTTTTTCAAGTAAAACAGTCATTTGACTACCAACTTTGCTTTCATTGAAAAATTTTTGTTGCCCACTGAGCCGTTTTTGCAATATGGCAAGGCGCTCTTTCATCACGTCTTCTGCTATCTGCTCTTCAATTTCAGCAGCCGGTGTGCCAGGGCGCGGACTATATTTAAACGAATAAGCACTAGCGTAACCAATCGTTTCAACCAAATCCATCGTGTCCTGGAAGTCTTTGTCTGTTTCACCTGGGAAGCCAACAATGATATCGGTCGATAGTGCTAACTCTGGTTGCGCATCTCTAATGCGATCAACTAACTCGATGTAAAAATCGCGCGTATGGCGGCGGTTCATGTCTTTTAGGATTTTATCTGAGCCAGATTGAAACGGAAGGTGCAAATAAGGCATCACTTTAGGATTATCTCTATGAAGCTCAATCAGATCATCTTCCATATCGCGAGGATGACTTGTGGTATATCGAAGGCGTTCAATCCCATCAATTTTACTCAACTCATCAAGCAATCTTGCTAGGGACCAATCTTTGCCGTTTAATCCCTCACCATGATAAGCATTTACATTTTGACCCAGCAAAGTTAATTCGCGCACACCTTGCTCAACAAGACGGTTTGCATCATCTATTATTTGTTTCGCACCGCGCGAAAATTCACCGCCCCTTGTATAAGGCACGACACAAAATGTGCAGAACTTATCACACCCTTCTTGTACAGTGACAAAAGAACATGGTGAGCTTGCTGTGATGCCTGGTAATTTGCCGAATTTATCTTCTTCTGGAAATTCAGTTTCAATGACCGGCTTTTTACTGGTTTTAAATTCATTTAAAAGTTTAGGTAGATTTTGATAAGATTGGGGCCCGACTACTAAGTCAACAATAGGGGCACGGCGAATGATTTCTTCACCTTCAGCTTGAGCAACGCAACCAGCAACAGCAATGATGGTATCTTTGCCTTGCCCACTTCGTTTTTCTTTATTTTTTCGAACACGGCCCAATTCAGAATAAACTTTTTCAGCCGCTTTTTCACGGATATGGCATGTATTCAAAACAACCATGTCAGCATCTGACATATCGTCTGTTTGCTCATAGCCTTCGGTGTCCATTAATTCAGCCATGCGTTCTGAATCATACACATTCATTTGGCAGCCATAGCTTTTGATAAAAATTTTCTTTGTCACTTTTAGTTGGCCCTTCAGTTGCCCACTATGCAACCGGGCCTGCGCGATCCTTCAGTTGCTATGTATTAATTATAATTACGGCACAATGGCTCCGAGGGGGCGGCGCTTGCGCCGGACGCCTCTGGCGTCATGTCCCTAAACCTAATCGGTTTAGCGCCTACTTCTGAGAAGCTAAGTCTGTTCTTTAAATTTACTGTGCTTGTTCTAGGACCTAAATGCTCTTAGGTCCAGATTTTTCACTGTTCCCTTTAGGGTGCCTCTTCATTGAAGCCCAATTCTTTTCTTTTTTTCTTGGTTAGTTTCTTGATCACCTGTCTGTAACTATCTTCAATATAAGAAAACAATTCATCTTTACTAAGGCCAGGATCATCGTGCATTTGGATCCATTTGGCCCCTCTGGAGGCCAAATAGGGGGCTGGGCGAAGGCCAGATTGCTCTTTTAGCATTTCATAAGAAATTTCAGTGCATTTAAATGTCACACCCGATGTTTTGCCTTTATTCCAGCCGCCTATGGCAAAAACCTTATCTCCAACCTTCCAAACATGAGCACCGCCCCATTGGACAACATATGTTGTTTGTGGAAGTGATTTGCAAAATTCGTTAAATTCACCGTAGCTAATCATTTTTAAAAATCCTTATTTGCCGCACGGCCCACAAGCTGACCAGCTCTGTCACAAATCAGAATTTCAATATCGACAGCAAACTCAACATCCGTACCAGCTAATTTTTCATCCACGCATTTTTTGGCTTTTTCAGCCACCAGGGTGCCGATTTCTAAATTACTATCTTGAGCTAAATTTAAAATTTCCAACGCGGTATTTGCTAATTTTGCTTTTTCTACCAATTCTTCTGCCGCCCCTAAGGATGCCAAGAGAGACCCCAACCAAGCTTTATCAACTTCAGATCGTTTCGAGTGGAGGTCCATTTCACCCATTGCCAATTTACTCATTTTTGCAAAGCCACCCGCTATGGTTACTTTAGGCACAGGGTTCTTTTTTAAATATTTTAGCATGCCGCCAACGAAATCCCCCATATCAATGAGATCTGTCTCGGTCAGTGGATGAGTTTTCAAAATCAATTTTTCAGACATATTGCCAACGGCCGCCCCGATATGATCTGTATTCGTGGCTCTTGCGACATCAATGCCGCGGTGGATGGAGTGTATCCATGCGGAACACGAATAGGGAACGACGATACCTGTTGTTCCTAAAATTGATAAGCCACCAACAATACCTAAGCGACCATTCCAGGTGCTCTTGGCAATTTTTTCACCATTCGGCACTGAAATTTCAATAATGACGTTTGAGCTCACCCCATGTTCTTTCGCCAACTCCTCGATAACCTTTTTCATCAGCTCACGCGGTACGGGATTTATCGCAGGTTCGCCTGGTGGAATTGGAAGGCCGGGTTTTGTGACCATGCCCACACCTGGACCTGCTTTGAAGGTGATAGTGTTTAAATCTGAATTTTTACTGGCTGAACTTGGGTCACCCCAGGAAACCGCCGAGACTATGGTGGCGCCATGGGTGACGTCTGGGTCATCGCCTGCGTCTTTGACAATACCAGCGCTTGCACTTTCAGAACTTAATTTGGGGTTTGTTACCGCAAAGGTTGGTGTTTGCCCTTTTGGCAAAGTGATTGTGACAGACTTTGAAAAGGCTCCGGTGATCAAAGCTTCAAAGGCAGCTTTTGTCGCGGCAGTGGCACAAGCCCCTGTCGTCCAGCCATATTTGAGTTTTTTGTCGTCTTTTTCTATCACTTTTTAGTTGCTCCTTCAGGTTGCCCACAAGCAACCGTCGAGTTAGACGCTCCTTCAGGTTGCCTACAAGCAACCGTCGCGGCCTCGCTCTCTTGCATGGTGCGCACATGGATAGAACTGTCAAGGGCGTACCACTGACTTTATAACTTTTTATCCTCGCGGATACGATCATTCATAATCCCTAGGAGTATAAAGTAATTGAGTTTGGTTGGGGCCTTTAATCACTTTTGTTTTTGTTGAGCCGATGATTAACATGGTTCGCATATCAATCATGTCTGTATTCAACTCTTTTAAAGTTGTGAAGTGAGTTTGCTCGCCATCTCTGCCGATATTCTTCGCTATTAAAACATTCGTCTCTGAGGCTTTATGCTCCAATAAAAGTTCTTTCATACGTGCAACCTGCTCGCGACGGGTTTTTGATGCGGGATTATAAATGGCGATAACCATATCTGATTGGGCGGCTGCGATTAGTCGTTTTTCAATGATCTCAAATGGCTTGCGAATATCTGAGAGGGAGATCACCGCAAAGTCATGACCTAACGGAGCGCCAGTAAGTGAAGCAGCTCCTTGCATGGCGGAAAGGCCTGGGCATACTTGAAAATCAATATTTTGCCAGCGCACCGGGTTTTTATCGATGGCCTCTAGAACAGCGCTTGCCATTGCGAAAATGCCTGGATCTCCGGAGGAGACGACGACGACATTCCGCCCCTTATTAGCAAGATCAAGCGCATCTCTAGCGCGGTCTAACTCAACGCGATTGTCAGACGCCAAGCGTTGCTGGCCAACACGTACTGGCACCATATCTACATATGTTTTATAGCCAACGAGAACTTCTGCCTGTTCAAGTGCTAACTTTACTTCTGGAGTGAGCCAGCTTGTTTTGCCAGGCCCCAAGCCAATGACTGTCAGTTTGCCAATTGCTCTTCCGATATAATTTATTTTTGGAGGCGAAGTGAGCTCAATGAACGATAGGTTTTTTACTTCTGGCGCTTTAGCGCGGCGTGCTATTTTTAAATCCGTATAATTGTCAACGATCCGCACTGGTACGTTTAAAGATGATGCTAGTTTTTTAGCTCTAAGTATCGGCCCATTTTCATTTGTGATTATGGCCCCAATTGCTTGTTTTGCCAGCCCTAATTCTTCAAACGCTTTATCGATATCATCAAGGTTTGTTTCAGGATTTTCGACTTCAACCAGTACTGACTTTGGATGATAAAGCAGGCCGTTGCTTGGCGGTGTTTCGTCGAATACACTAACGCGAATGGTGATCTCACCGTTTAGCGTAAAGGGCAACCCGCTATCTTCAAGCCAACTTGCATGACCATCTAGTTGCAGACTTGTCCCGTTTAAAATATCCGATGTGACACGTTTGGCCTCATCAGGATTTGCCAACACATATGTTTCTGGCGGTGCTTCTAACTGCAAGGCAAAATGACGCGCACCACTTGCGGTAATGACCGGGATGCCGGTGGTCACGCGGCTAATTTCTTTGGCCAATTCATTGGCACCAGTTAACCCGCCTAGCAACGGCACAACGAGAGCTCCATCATCTGAGACGACGAGCACAGGTGGTTCTTTGCGCTTATTATTTAAAACAGGGGCTAAACTGCGGATCAATATGCCTGATGCGCAAAGACCTATTATGGTTGTACCGTTTTCAAAAAGTTCACGTAATTGAGCGCCTGTTTCTTTGAAGGTTTTATCTGCGCCGTCTACCCGGCCTTCTAAGCCCCATATAATAACCTCTGCCTGAACGCATCCTTGGGCCTTGACTTGCTCTTGGATGAGTTTCGCTGTCTCGATCCCTTTATTATTGAGAAGGACAATTGCGATTTTTGGGGCGGCTTTTTGCATGAAGGTACTGGGGCTCAACTTTTAAACTGGTGTTTCGCTCTAAATCGGTTTTTCACTCTAAACTGGTTTCTCACAGGGGATAACAATCACCGAGAAATAAGCAACGTCGTTCGGCTTCACATCTTTCACTGGTAAGATGCGCTGTTTTTCCATAGTGGCCCGTTCAACATAATAAGCGTTATCAATCTTATTAGCTTTTTCTAATGCACGGACAACTTTAGGAAATGTTCGGCCCAGTTTCATAATCACAGCACTGCCGCATTGATTTAATCGCTCGACCAATTCATCTTCACTTAGCGTTGCAGGGAGAATTGATACTGTATCTTCCCGGTGGCAAAGTGGCATGCCCAACTGCACTGGCGCTGCCAGAACGGAAGAGATTCCTGGCACGACTGTTACATCATAGCGGTAAGAGAGGCGAGCGTGCCAATACATGTATGATCCAAAAACAAATGGATCTCCTGCGCAGATGATTGAAACATTTTTACCTTTATCCAAAATCTTTGCGATTTCTTCTGCTGTTTCATCATAAAATTTATTTATAATTGGCAGGTAAGAGCTGGTATCGGCAACCGGTCCAGCTGTCACTGGATAGATCAACGGCAAGAGCTCATGATTTTCTGTAATGTAAGGCTCAACCGTTTTGCGGGCATTTCCACCACTGGCTTTGGCTGAAGGAAAGGCGATCACGTCAGACTGTGCTAAAAGCTTTACGGCTTTCATGGTGACGAGTTCAGGGTCACCTGGCCCGACACCCAGACCAAAAAGTTGGCCTTTTGTATTTTCAGCACTCTTGTCCTCTTTAGTACCAGCCTGTATGACACCATCGCTCATTTATTCTTTTTCCTTCGCGATCGCATTTAATGCAGCAACTGCCATGGCTGAACCACCTCTGCGCCCATGAACCGTGAGAAACGGAACACCACGCGGGTTGAGGCTCAACTCTTCTTTAGATTCAGCTGCGCCAATAAAACCAACTGGCAAGCCTAAAATTGCTGCCGGTTTTGGCCAGCCTTCGTCTAAGAGTTCTAATAACCGAAACAGAGCTGTTGGCGCATTGCCAATCACCACAACAGATCCTTCAATTTTATCTCGCCAAAAATCAAGGGCTGCAGCTGTTCTTGTATTGCCAATTTCTTTTGCTAAGGCAGGTACAAGCTCTGTGTGCAATGTACAAATCACTTCGTTATTTGCTGGCAAGCGTGCTCAGGTTATG
>JAJFHW010000121.1 GCA_021775385.1 Hyphomicrobiales bacterium
TTGATTAAACCTAAAAGAATAATCTGCACTACCCGAACCCTAATCTAAAAGGGGGTGGGAATTTCTTTTGGTTTTAAAACTAGCTAGCTAGTCCTATAGAAAACCGTCGAATTTTTTCTTAAACTTAGAAACACGGCCACCGCGGTCAACAAGATGCTGACTACCACCAGTCCAAGCTGGGTGTGTGTTTGGATCAATATCCAAAACGATCCGGTCACCTTCAACACCATATGTTGAATATGAATCTAGTTCTGTACCGTCTGTCAGTACAATTTTTACCTTATGGTAATCAGGATGAATATCTGCTTTCATCGCTCAAACACTCGCATATTTACGCCTCAAAAGCTGTGCCAATAAAATGGCATCCAATCAGCTCAAGGCCAAGTTATAATGATGTATGGAATTCAAAAAAGAACCTATAGCCGATATTAAAGCCAAAGGCAAGGGATAGCGGAATAAAATTATCATCTAATCTTATCCCCTTTTCCCCTTCGCTTTCAGCCCCCTTGAAGGGTCATAAGCATAAATAGCTAGCCCGAGGGCAATTACACTCGTAACAGCCACCACAAGAGCCCCCTCGGCATAAAACTGGCCATGCAAGGCAAAGCGAATGAGCTCGACGGCATAGGTAAATGGGTTGTACGTGCAAAATTGGTAAAATGTGTAGGAAAGATCCTTAATGCGCCATAAGGGGAACAGGGCGCTCGAGATAAAGAACATTGGAAAAATCACAAAATTCATCACACCGGCAAAATTCTCAAGTTGTTTAACGGTTGCTGAAAGCGCCATTCCAAGCGCACCAAGCATAAAGCCACATAGAATTAAAGCTGGGAGAACGGTGATATATCCAATAGCGGCAATATCAAGTTCCAAAAATTCAAAATAAGTAAAGAAAAATGCAATAGCTAAAAACGCATAAACCTGCAACAGCGAGACCGCAACGCCCGCAAAAAGCCGAGCAACCAAGATAAACCAGCGCGGCAGAGGCGTAGTAAGGAGCACGCGCATAGAGCCCATCTCACGGTCATAAATCATCGAAAGGGAGCTTTGCATCCCATTGAACAGTTGGATCATAGCGCAAAGCCCAGGGATCATATAAACCTCATAAGGAATATAAGTCTCATAAGGCGCGTAAGGTGCAAGACCTTGGGTTTGTCGCCACCCGGCTGAAAAAACCAGCAACCAGATCAAAGGCCGGACAAGTGCAGATAAAAAGCGGGCGCGTTGCTGAAAGAAGCGTAAAAATTCACGATATAAAATGCCATAAAGGGCGCGGATCATCAAACCGTCTATCATTTTAACCGCTCCTCTTCCTGAACAATAATACTCTCAAAGGCATCGCTCACAGAACTTTCCCCATTCTTAGCCAAAATCTCTTTGACAGTACCGTCTTCGATAATTTTTCCCTTATCCAGGACAATGAGATGATCTTCATCCCAAATTTCATCCATTAAGTGGGTCGTCCAGAGAACAGCAACATTGTCGTTTTTCGCGAGGTTATGAATATGATTAACAATCACGCGGCGAGTATGAATATCAAGCCCAACAGTCGGTTCATCCAGCAACAGTAACTTTGGCTGATGTAGCATAGAGCGGGCAATCTCAACACGGCGGCGATGCCCGCCATTTAAATCTCTGATGCGTTCGTCAACTCGTTCATACATCTCTAAAGCAGAGAGAGTCTCCTCAATTCTTTGATTAGCAAGCGAAGAGGGCAGGCCGCGCAATCTGGCAAAATATCTCAAATTCTGCCTGACAGATAAATCAAGGTCTAACGTTGTTTGCTGAAAAACAACACCAAGCGGAGCAAGTGCTTTTGAGCCATGCGACGCAAACGATTTCCCATCAATGGAAATCGTACCATTTGCGGTATCAAACAGGCGAGTGATAAGAGAAAGTAAAGTTGACTTGCCAGCACCATTCGCCCCGAGAAGAGCTGTAAATTGCCCTGGTAGAACCTGAAAGCTCACATCATCCAGTGCAAGGCGCTTGCCGTAATTGTAAGATACTCCCTCGATAGAAATCGCAGGTGTCTGGTTCGTCCCCAGATTTGAATTTTTATCTAAAGAGAGATCCGTCATGAATAGGCTTTCGAATAATCAGTTGTTACCAAAATAGGTGTAATGTTTTTTCTTATTTCGCAAAGCAGCTTAAGTCCAGGTAGTGAGTACAAATAAATGATACTCAAATGCACTTAGCCATCCTCAAATTTATAAAATAAAAAATTAAGAATGGCTAAGTTAATTATGAAATAGGCTTATTTGTTCACTTTAAAAGTGAGTACAAAAGTTAGTACAGTGCCTTTTTACATCTGATCAGCATCAAATTCATTGACTTGGTCTATTGTTAAAGTCATTTACTTGGAACGTAAACAGCTCCCCAAGGATAACGCCCGACTTTAATAGATTTAACAACTTTTAATGTTGCTAAATCAACAACAGACACGTCACCAGAAACGCCGTTAGTTGTATACATTTGCTTACCATCATCTGTTAAAGCCATGTGCCATACGCGGCGGCCAACCAATAGATATTTTGTTACTTTAAAAGTTTTTGTATCAACAACGGCAACCCGGTTTGATGGGCCAAGCGCAACAAAAGCGAACTTACCATCTGTTGAGAAGCGAATTCCAACAGGTTGAATTCGATCTTTTGCAATACCTGCAACCTCAAAATTGATTTTCGTAACTTCGCTCTTATCAGCAACATTGAACACACTCACGGTGCCACCAATTTCAGCTGAAACCCAAAGTTGTTTTCCATCTTTAGTGAATTCAGCATGGCGAGGCCGCTGGTCAACAAGCGAATTATGCTCAAGAGTCATCTTGTCTACGTTAATCCAGTGAACGAAATTCGTAGTCTCCGAAGTTGTGATAGCCCATTTGCCGTCAGGACTGACAGCCATGCCTTCAGGCTCAATGCCAACATCAATTTGAGCAACAACTGTTTTCTTTTCTGTATCAACAACAGTGGTAATTGCATCATCTTCATTGGCGATAAATAATAATTTATTATTCGGATGTAGAGCGAATTGCTCAGGGTCTAGACCAGAAGGAAGTTCATGCAAAATCTTGTCAGTCGTGACATCCATAACTTGCACAGTGTCAGAATCTGAGGCGCAAATGTATAAATGTTTTCCATCTTTAGAAAGTGTAATGCCGCGTGGGCGGTCACCAACAGGAATTGTTTTTATAACTTCTAAAGTCTTAGTGTCGATCACACTTAATGTGTCGTCTTTTTCATTCGTGACATAGATTTTGCCGGCTTGTGCTTCTGTTGCAAATAGTGTCGCAAAAGAAGTTTGTAAGCTCACTGCGCCTAAAGCCATAAATGCAGAAAATGCCAGTTTCGGGGCAGTTTTACCTACACCTTTACTCATGGCTTTAATTAGTCTCATGTAAATTCTCCTTATTTTCAAGTGACTAAATAGTGGTTAATTTCAGCGATAACTGTTCGCTGGAATGAGGGAAGGGCGGGCGACTTTGAGGTCGTTGCCCCGCCCCAGGACATATGTACAAAGACACATACTCAGGAAGTTTAAGGTTGAACACGGCACTTAGCTTGTCCTTCATCAATACCAAGAGTATCAAGCTCCGTTTTTGGATGAAGAAAACCTTCAATAGGGGAAAGCTGGATGACAGCACCTCCCTCATGTATCAAAGGAATAGTTTGCCGCATTTGACCAGAC
The DNA here is from genome assembly GCA_021775385.1 of Hyphomicrobiales bacterium. Classification (GTDB taxonomy): domain Bacteria; phylum Pseudomonadota; class Alphaproteobacteria; order Rhizobiales; family HXMU1428-3; genus HXMU1428-3. The sequence goes on from JAJFHW010000121.1 coordinate 3,688, forward strand.
CAAGGGCGGTAGCTCATAGAGCGACCTTTAAACATAGCAAGGCGAATTTCAGGCCCTAAAATATAATCTTTAAGTGTCTTAATATCGATTGTTTGTTTGCGAGTAACGGCTTCAGCAACGGTTCGAATGGCTGTCCAAGAGCCATAATCCTTTTGCGCCATAGTACGTTTTGCAAGTTTACCAAAACGACTTTGTAACTGGGCAGCCCCCCATTGCTCAACAACACGGTGCCACGCAACAGGTTGGATCCCATGACTACCAACAATCGGGCGAGGCAACCAGGTATGATACGCTACATATTGCCCAAAATCTTTCACTTCATCTGCAATGAAGACAGCATCATAATCAGAACCTTGCGTGAAGCTTGGCACTTCTGCAGCCGCATTCCTGCGCATGTCAGAACCTTCTGGCCACTTCTTATCAGTTACAATTTTGAGGCGAAATTTTTTCGCTGAAATTCTGAATTGCTCTGCAAATTCTTTATCACCGCGCTTAAGTCCTTCGATGAGAAAGATTTTTGTCCAACGTTTTTTAATTAAGAATTGAGATAATCCATCAGTAAGCATCCGGCGGCTTGGAATAGTGTGAAGTAGATTAGGGCGACAACCATTAATTCTGAGGTCGGTACTCAGCGAACCAGCATTAAAAATAAGCCTGTCTTTGGCAAGCGGATGATCGGTTAACTTCGTCAACTTGTCAGCATTAAGGTTCGCGACAACAAATTTGTTCGGGTACGTTTTTAAAGCTTCATCAAGTTTAGCTGAAAAATCTTCGTCATTAGAGATGACAACTTCATTCATTTTATAGGTGTGTTTTAAGAAACGACCGGTGGTATTATTGTCTTTGATGCCCAATCTGGCACCGAGTAGGCCGTCATCTTCTGGTGGTGCAACTAAATTTGATAATGTTGCAGGGCGTTTTTCCTTGCTCTCAATATACAAAAACTCAACGGTGAGTTCTTTGGCGGCAGCAAGATTGCCCAAAAGAGCCGTTGCTGATAAAGTGAACAGCGTAGCTAGGCTAACTAATTTGACTACTTTAGTGACTAAAAACTTCATGCTCGACTAACTCTCCCCATTATAAAAAAATTATTAGTTCCCAATCTGGTTCGCTGTAAAACGATATAGAAAGGGTAAAGTCATCACAAGTTAGATCGTCATACTAGAAACTAACAGTTAGTATTGAGAAAGTTATGAGAGAAATGGTGGGGTGACCAAAAGAACAAGGTAAAAAATTAAGCAATAAGATCAATAGTCCCAGTCAATATTTCAACATATATCTTATATAGGATTAAAGTAATGAACTTTGTTTTTAATTTGAGAAAGTAGATGTTTAATAAGGAGATATAGCAACTTCTTATCTGTTAACTCTTATTAAGGAAAACAACGTAAAGTAAAAATAAGTGCACTAAAGCACAATTTAGAGCGGCGCATTGATTGACTATGTTGCCTTCGGGTATGCGGGGCTTTAGAACCACGCGCCCCAGATCCATACCAAGGGAGAAGAAATATATGCAAATTGCTAGATTAGGCATTGCTTCATTAATAATGATAGTAGGAATTTTAGGTTTTTCATCATTTAGCTTTAGTCACGGTGATGTAACACCACAGGCAGTAGATACTGCTGGTATCACGCCATTAGGTAAAGACTGGCTAGTTGAAAACCCGTTTACAAAAAAAACAAGACCAAAAGAAATCAAGCGGATTATTGAAGTTGGTTGTACAGCTTACAACCAAAACTGTGCTCGTTGCCATGGCCTAGGTGTAGTTTCTGGCGGTACAGCTCCAGATCTACGTTATCTTGAAAAAGACGCGTATGGCGATGAATGGTTTATTGGTCGTGTTCGTAAAGGTTACCACCAAAATGGCACAACAAAGATGCCAAAATTTGAAGGCCTAATGCCTCAAGAAGCTATGTGGGCTCTTCGCGCTTACATCAACATCCGCCCAGAAGATGATGATGAAGCAGCTGAAAAAGGCACAGGCGGAAGTTGCGCAGAACTTGATTTTGATAAGATCCTAAAATAAGTTGATATTTATGATCAAGATTTTGATAAAAAACAATAAAATGCAAGCGGGCTTCCACCTGCTTGCATTTTTTTTTGTTGCGCTTTCATTCTGCCTAACGGCAGGTAATGCGTCCGCCCGTCCTTTAGATGAAGTAATCGATTCTAAATATATTCGAATTTTTGTTTATGAAAATTTCCCACCTTATTCATACTTCAGCGATAAAAATAAATTAGTTGGAGTTGATGTAGAGATCGCAGAAAAATTAGCTGAAAAGCTCGGCCTGAGACTAGAGCTATTTGTTCGGGGTGCAGATGAGTCAGTTGATGATGACCTTCGAAATAATGTCTGGAAAGGTCATTATATTGGTGGTGGTGTTGCTGATGTGATGCTGCACGTCCCTGTAGATGACGAACTTCGTAAAAGAAATCAACTGACGGTTATCTTTGGTCGGTATTATACGGAACGTATGGCACTGTTATCTGACCCTGAAAAAGTTGGTAGGTCAGAAACCTTAGCACCATTCCTTCAAGCTAAGATTGGCGTTGAAGTTGACACGTTAGGTGATTTTTATCTTTCATCTCCGCAGACTTTAGGCGGTCGAATGAGAGCTAATGTTGTCCGGTTCCGGGATTTTAAAAGAACTATGGAAGGCTTAAGAGCTGGTAAAGTAGATGGCCTAATGGGTCCAAGGGGACAATTAGAAGCTTCAATCAAGGGGCTAAAAAAAGAATTCCTGGTTTCAAGCCCGCCCTTTCCTGGTTTGTCAAAGCCTCGCTGGGACATTGGTATGGCAGTTAGCCAT
>JAJFHW010000122.1 GCA_021775385.1 Hyphomicrobiales bacterium
GCCTAGCCGAGCTTAACCGACTAGGAGTTTATTTCAGTTGTCGTCACCGCTTACTAAGCAGCTTGAGCAACTGGAGCAGAGTTGTCATTTGCAACTACTGTAATGGTCCGATGCGGTGGTACCATGCCGAGCGAAAGACCATCCTTTACACCCTCGTCGATCCTATTTCGCCCCCATCAAAAACAGGCTAGCCTGCTTGTAATTTGTTTTGTGCCAGCCTTTAGGCTTTTTTATTGAAACATTTCAATTAAGGTTTGCACTAAATTACTGGCTGCTTGCCAGCTTTTGGTGGAGGCGCCGGGTACCGCCCCCGGGTCCGAATGGTTTATTACGATGACAGTTTATCGCCATAGCGGAAATTCTCCCGCAGATTCAATATAGAGTACGTACGTGGCAAAAAAAAGGGGTAGTTTGTCAAAAGGGTAACTGAATGGTTGAATTTATATGGATAAGTTGTCAGTAAGCACTGGTTTGTGACTGAAACTGGCTGGACCTCCTTGGTAAATTCAGTCAAAACTTAGCCTTATGAGACAATATTTGGATTTGCTTGCGCTGGTTGCTAATGAGGGAACCATGCGTGATGATAGAACAAAGACAGGCACTTTAAGTGTATTTGGGCATCAGATGAGGTTTGACCTCTCTGAAGGGTTTCCCGTGCTTACAACAAAAAAGCTGCATTTAAAGTCTATTATTCATGAATTGCTTTGGTTTTTAAAAGGAGAGACGAATATCTCTTACTTGAAAGAACATGGCGTTTCTATTTGGGACGAATGGGCGGATGAAAATGGTGATCTTGGTCCTGTTTATGGTTCTCAGTGGCGCTCATGGCCAGCGCCTACTAAAGATGACCCCAATAGGACAATTGATCAAATTGAGCAATTGGTAACTTCTTTGAAGACTAACCCTACCTCACGGCGCCATATCGTTAGTGCCTGGAACCCAGCTGAAGTTGATCATATGGCTTTGCCGCCTTGTCATTGTTTGTTTCAATTTTATGTGGCGGATGGGAAGTTATCTTGTCAGCTTTACCAACGATCAGCTGATATTTTTCTTGGTGTTCCCTTTAATATTGCATCTTATGCGCTACTCACCATGATGTTGGCGCAGGTTACGGGGCTAAAACCGGGAGATTTTGTGCACACTTTAGGCGATGCGCATTTGTACCTTAATCACCTTGATCAAACTAAGTTGCAATTGAGCAGAACACCAAAAACGTTGCCAACTATGGAGCTCAACCCTGATGTGACGGAGCTATTTGACTTTAAATATGAAGATTTTGAACTTGTTGGGTATGATCCAGATCCGACGATTAAAGCTCCAATTGCTGTTTAATCCGTCTGAATGCTTGTAGTTTCAATTTTTAGGGGCTTAGTTCTATGCATATTTCATTTGTAGTAGCGGTTGCAGAGAATGGTATTATTGGGAGTGGTAACGAATTACCTTGGCGCCTTCCTTCTGATTTGAAACGGTTTCGTAAGCTAACAATGGGGAAACCCATCGTGATGGGCCGAAAGACCTTTCTCTCCATTGGAAAACCGCTCGATGGACGCGCCAATATAATTTTATCACGCGATCAGGAGTTTTCTGTTGAGGGAACTTTGGTTGCTCAGACTGTTGAGGCTGCTTTAGAACTTGGTAAGAGAGAAGCCTCTTCTAAAGATGTTGATGAGATTATGATTATTGGGGGGGCAGAAATATACAAAGCGTTTATGCCTCATGCTACACGCATTTATTACACTCTTGTTCATGCAGAACCAGATGGTGATGCCTCCTTTCCTGCCTTAGATTTTTCTCTCTGGAAGGAAGTTGAAAGGGAATTGGTTAATGCGGGACCAAAAGATTGTTATGATTTTAGTAACCTTCTCTATGAGAAAACGGCGTCGAATACCTGACTTTTTTAAAAACTTCGATATTTTTACTTATTTTGCACTAAAGGCCCAGGCTTTAGGGGCTTAATTCCCTATTTTGGGTTGATCATCTGTTAACGAATTAAAGTTAAGCTTTGTGAATTAATTTTTATTTCTTTTGCTGGCATATTTTTGCGGGAGAATTTTTATTTTATTCATAGTTTAATTTATTGCAATTCAGGGGTGGATTAATGGGTGCGCAATTATTAGTGAATGATGCGGTTGATATCGACGCATCAAATGAGGGGGCGCAAATAGAAGGTGCTCAATCTGATGCTGCTAAATTAGAGTCTGTTAAGCAGGCCTTTGATGTTTTAAGTACGCGGGTTAGTCATTTAGGACTGGATATTGCTGAGGCTTCAGGCACGATAGACGGAATTGCAGATCGATCGAGCGCTGATAAAGAAGTATTTCTAAGTTTCATCGAAAAAATAAGAGAATTACGCAGTGTAAATGATGAAATTGCACGGGAAATTCAGCATTCAAGTGAAATTGCTCGTGGTGCTAATCATGAAATGATGGCTTCTCAAGATACTGTTTCAACTACCGTAGATAAGATTACAGGTTTGGTTTCTTCTGTTGAGAAAATTCAATCTGCGATGACGACGATGAGCTCATCTCTGGAAAGTGTTGGAAATATCGCAGGTGTTATTAATGGCATCGCGAAGCAAACGAATTTACTTGCCTTAAACGCGACCATTGAAGCTGCGCGGGCTGGAGAGGCCGGCAAAGGATTTAGTGTTGTGGCGAGTGAAGTGAAAGCTTTAGCTGGTTCAACATCTCAAGCTACGGCTCAGATTGAGGAAACTCTTGAAGAAATTAAAAATGGCTTTGGAGAACTAAGCCAACAAAGCAATGAAGCGACTACGACGGCGACTGAAGTTGAAAAGCAAGCCGCTATGTTCACTGAATTGTTAAGCGGATCTTCACAATCTCTTTCTGAGGTGGATGATGCGACGGATCAAATTTCAATGCGCATGACGAATGTTATTGATATTTGTAGCGGAATTCTCACTTCAGGTGATGTGGTTTCAGCGAATGTAGACCAAGCGAACGAAGCTTTACATTCGGTCTCTAAGAAGATGAGCCAGGTTTGTGATGCTGGTGATGAACTTGTGGTGATTGCTGCTGCTCATGATGCCGCTATTTCTGATACT
>JAJFHW010000123.1 GCA_021775385.1 Hyphomicrobiales bacterium
TACATGTTCGTTGCCTCCAAACAAATGGTTGGAGACAATTTAACAGACATTTCATGGTCAGAAGCCGCAAAATACCCACTTTGCCTATTAACAAAAGATATGCAAAACAGGCGCATTATTAATGGTGTGTTCGACACAATAAGTGTGGACCCTACAATCAAAGTCGAAACCAATTCATTCGCAGTGATTATGGGACATATAGCCACGGGCAAATACGCGTCAATTCTCCCACTCCTATACCTCTCATCATATGGAATGCTTGACGAGCTAACATATGTTCACCTCGAAGAACCTGAGTTATATCAAAGCGTTGGACTAGTTATCGCTGATAGAGACCCGGTTCTACCAATAACCAAAGAGTTTTTAAAATCGACGGAAGAGTTTTTAAAGAAACAATCCACTCCGTCTAAATCAACTCGATTGGATCATTGCATCACTTGATCAGGTGCTTGAATTGGTTCTCCTTAAAAAAAAACTTTACACTGAAATAACAATCAAACCTCAACATAGTGAATGGGACTAATCCAAAACCATGAAGAGAAAATTGACGCGAGAGCTATGTCAATTTCCAAGAAACAAAACAACCTACTGCTCAATAATGAAAAATAACAATCGAAACTTTTAAAAAACACAAAAAAATAGCGCGGTTGCTTCTTGCGGATACTAAGTGGGCATCTGAAGCAAAGAGAAGGCAACTGAAGCGCAACTAAAAAGACTAATTTACTAGTAGCTAGACCTCATTAAAGAAATTGACGATCAGTATGGAAACCACAAAAACAACAAATTCTAAGCAAAGAAAAAAGCCGCGCAGGTTTCTAAAGGGACGACAAACAGAGCAAGACGCTCTAGCAAAAATAAATGATCTAATTGGCACAAAAACTCAAAGAGATCACCTGATAGAATATCTTCATAAAATTCAAGATACCTTCGGCGGTTTATCAGCTGCACATTTGCGCGCTCTAGCCGAAATTATGAACATCCCTCAAATTGAAGTTTATGAAGTCGCGAGCTTTTACGCGCATTTTGATATCATCAAAGAAGGCGAAGAATACCCAGCGCCCATCACCATCCGAGTTTGCAATTCTATTACCTGCGCCATGAAAGGCAGCAAAGATCTATACCATAATTTAAAATTAGAGCATGACCCAAAAGAAATTAGAATATTAGAAGCCCCCTGTCTTGGACGCTGTGCCCACGCACCGGCCTGCCATATAGGAAGAAATTCAATTGATGAAGCAACGACAGAAAAAGTGCAATCATCAATCGACGCAAAAAAGCTAAAACCAGGAATACCAAGCTACAAACCTTACAAAGCATACAGCTCGGAAGACGGTTATAAACAATTAGAAAAATTCCGTGAAGGCCAAATCAAAACAGATGAAATCATCAATACATTGCAAGACGCCGGTTTAGCGGGGTTAGGCGGCGCAGGGTTTCCATCTGGTAAAAAATGGCAATTCGTGAGAAGCTATGAAGGCCCTCGCCTGATGACTGTTAATGGTGATGAGGGCGAACCAGGTACATTCAAAGACCGTCATTGTATTGAGACCAACCCCCATCAATTTCTAGAAGGTATGCTAATCGCAGCCCACGCCGTCGAGGCAGAGCGCGTCTATATATACATGAGAGATGAATTTCCAACTTGTATAGAAATTTTAAAGAACGAAATTAAAGCACTCGAAAACAGAAGCATAATTAAAACGGGCTTTGTAGAATTACGACGAGGAGCCGGCGCTTACATATGCGGTGAAGAAAGCGCAATGATAGAATCAATCGAAGGCAAAAGAGGTCTTCCCCGTCATCGCCCGCCATACATTGCCGAAGTCGGCCTGTTTAACCGCCCCACTCTCAACCACAATATTGAGACTTTGTTTTGGATACCTAAAATCCTCAAAGAAGGTCCTGAATGGTTTTCAAGCCAGGGAACAAATGGCAGCAAAGGCCCGCGTTCATGGTCTGTATCTGGTTGGGTCAAAAACCCTGGTGTCTTTGTCGCCCCGGCTGGTATAACAGTCAACGATCTCATAGAACAAGCTGGTGGCATGCAAGAGGGTCATAACTTCAAAGCTTATTTACCTGGCGGTGCCTCTGGCGGAATTTTACCAGCCAAACTTGGCGACCTTCCTCTTGATTTTGGTTCACTAGCTGAACAAGGTTGTTTTGTTGGCAGTCATGCCATCGTCATCCTCTCTGATCAAGATAACATGAGAGATGTTGCTGTGAACCTCCTTGAATTTTTTGAAGAAGAGAGCTGCGGTCAATGCACCCCTTGCCGCGTTGGCTGCGAAAAAGCCGTTGAACTAATGAAAAACCCAAAATGGGATGTAGCATTATTAGAAGAACTATCAACTCTAATGATCGACGCTTCCATCTGTGGCTTAGGCCAAGCAGCGCCAAATCCCATCAAATCAATTATTCGTTTTTTCCGTGAGGACATCGTATGAGCAACTCAAACATGAGCAACTCAAAAATCAAATTCGAACTTAATGGAAAATCAGTAGAAGCCAAAAATGGTGAGACCATTTGGGAAGTCGCAAAAAGAGAAGGCATAGCCATCCCTCATCTTTGCCACAAACCCAAACCAGGCTATAGACCAGATGGCAATTGCAGAGCCTGCATGGTTGAAATCGAAGGTGAAAGAGTACTCGCAGCCTCCTGCATTCGTACTCCTTCTGAAAATATGAAAGTAACAACAACAACCGAGCGCGCTAAAAAAGCTCGAGAAATGGTCATCGAACTTTTATTAGCCGACCAGCCAGAACAAAACAAATCTCCAGATCAAGACTCTCATTTCTGGAAAATGGCAAAAGCGCAAAACATAAATGAAAGTCGCTTTCCACAAAATAGCAATATCAAACCTGACATGTCTCATCCAGCCATGGCTGTCCAACTAGATGCATGCATTCATTGCAACTTATGTCAAAGAGCTTGTAGAGAAGTACAAGTGAATGATGTCATCGGTCTTGGAAATCGGGGTAAAGAAAGCGAAGTATTTTTTGATTTTAACGATCCAATGAATGACAGCACCTGTGTTGCTTGCGGTGAATGTGTTGAAGCCTGCCCAACCGGGGCATTAATGCCAAAAACTGCCATTGATTTATCAACCGGCATAGGCACAAAAGAAACCGCTAAAGAAGTGAATTCTGTTTGCCCCTTTTGCGGAGTTGGTTGCCAGTTAAGTTATAAAGTTGAAGATAACAAGATCATCCACGTCGAAGGACGAGATGGCCCCGCAAACGAAAATCGCCTTTGTGTAAAGGGCCGCTTTGGTTTCGATTATATTCATTCACCAGAGCGCCTAACAACAGCCCTCATTCGCAAAGAAGGTGCACCCAAAGGCTTGAATGTAGACCCTTCAAACATTTACACTCACTTCAGAAAAGCAACCATTAATGAAGCTCTCGAATTTGCAGCAAATGGTATGGCAAAAGCCGCTAAAGAACACGGCAACGAAGCCGTGGCAGGCTTTGGTTCAGCTAAATGTTCTAACGAAGAAGCTTATCTATTTCAGAAGCTTATCCGTGAACGCTTCCGTCACAACCACGTTGATCATTGCACAAGATTATGCCATGCCTCATCAGTTGCAGCCTTAATGGAAGGCATTGGTTCTGGCGCTGTAACAGCAACTTTCAATGAAGCTTTGAACTCAGATCTAATCCTTCTGATAGGTTCAAACCCCACAGCAAACCATCCCGTAGCGGCCACTTATTTCAAACAGGCCGTTAAAAATGGCACGAAAATGATGATCATGGACCCACGGGCCCAACAGCTTACTCACCATGCCGAGCATTTCTTACAATTCAGACCGGGCACAGACGTCCATCTACTAAATGCCATGTTAAATGTCATCATCACAGAAGAGCTCTATGATGAACAATTCATTCAAGGCAGAACAGATAACTTTGATGCGATCAAAGATCATGTCGCCACTTTCACACCAGAAGCTATGTCAAAGCTATGTGGTATCGAACCTGAAATGATTAGAACCGCTGCAAGAGCATACGCCTCAGCTGAGCGCGCACTCATCTTTTGGGGAATGGGCGTATCACAACATGTTCATGGTACAGATAACGTCAGATGTCTCATATCGCTTGCTATGCTCACAGGACATATCGGCAGACCAGGCACAGGCCTACACCCTCTTCGTGGTCAAAATAATGTTCAAGGCGCATCAGACGCAGGTTTAATACCTATGGTACTCCCAGATTACCAACGCGTTGACGATGCTGAAGTGCGAGCTAAATATGAAGCAGCTTGGGGCTTTCCAATTAATCCAACACCAGGCTTAACCGTCGTTGAAATTATTGAAGCCATCTATAAAAGAGATATCCGCTCCATGTATATTCATGGCGAAAACCCTGCCATGTCAGACCCAGACGTCGATCATGCAAGAGCGGCACTAGCAAAACTTGATCACCTCGTCGTGCAAGATATTTTCCTCACGGAAACAGCCATGTTCGCAGACGTTGTCTTACCTGCGACAGCCTGGCCTGAAA
>JAJFHW010000124.1 GCA_021775385.1 Hyphomicrobiales bacterium
GTGTAATAGTATTGACTTATCGTAGTCGCTCGCACCGTGTTTATCACCCAGCTGTGTTCACGACTAATCGCGTAATAGTAATGACATCTCGTGGCCGCACACACCGTGTGTATCACAGAGCTGTTTACAAAAACGTGACACGTAGAGTTAAGGTACGCCCAGCAAGAACTTGGACTGAAAGAAGATCTGCTCGTTATAGCCGTCGTCTTGTTCGTGTTCAGGTATCTGCAGCTCGTAGAACTCACGTGAAACACGCAGCTGTTTACAGAACTGTAAAACGCCGCGTAGTGGTATCACCATCTAAACGCCACGTTGTTGTTAAGCCAGCAGTATATAGCTGGAAAACATCACGCGTAGCTGTTCGTGGTCACAATGGTCAAAGAGCACACCGTTCATATCGTGGACGTCCTTGTCGTCACAGATAAGGCTACAGAAAAAGACTTGGGTAAACTCAGGGTGAAACATTAGATATTCTATGAATATCAAATCACCGACATTTTATTGCCCATATCTAATGTAACGAAAAAAGGCACATGATAGAAATATCATGTGCCTTTTTTGTATTTTTCTAGCGCTTACTTTAAACTCACAATATCATGAGCGGTATCACGAAATTAGCATAGCGAATATTTATAGCCTGCGGCGAGATAAGAAATATACATTGTGCGTACCACATATAAAATGAACCCTAACATTCATATAATCAAAAAGCTGGCAAACACATGACAAAAATAGTTTTTCTCGATAAAGGTACATTCCCATCATCTCTGGAAGCTAAAAAGCCCACATTCCCCCATGAATGGCAAGAATTTGAAGGAACACCAAAAGATCAAATCATCCCAAGACTTCAAGGGGCAGATATTGCCATCACCAATAAAGTCAAGCTTGATGATGAAATCTTATCAAAATTACCCGATTTAAAAATGATAGCCATCGCAGCAACCGGCTTTGATCATGTTGATATTCATTCTGCCCATGCAAAAAACATTACAGTGGCAAATGTAAAAGGCTATGCTGTTAATTCCGTCCCCGAACATGCCATGATGATGATCATGGCTCTCAGTCGTTCTTTGTTAGGTTATCAATCAGATATCGAAAAAGGGGAATGGCAAAAAGCCAATCAATTTTGTTTCTTTAATCACCCTATTGAAGATTTACATGACAAAACTCTCGGCATTATTGGTCGCGGTGTCTTAGGAGCAGGCCTCGCTCGGTTAGCTAGCGGTTTTGGCATGGGCATCATGTATGCTGGACGCCAAGGAGATAAAAATCCTCACAAACCTTATATAGAGTTTAATGAGTTCTTAGAGCAAAGTGACATCATCTCCATTCATTGCCCTTTAAATGATCAAACACGAAATCTGATCACAACAACTGAATTTAATAAAATGGCCCGTAATCCCATCGTCATTAATGCATCAAGAGGTGGCATCATCAATGAAGTTGATGCCGTCGACGCAGTAAACCAAAGAAAAATCAGAGCTCTTGGTGTTGATTGCCTCTCGCTAGAACCTCCAAGAAATGGCAATCCGTTACTCTCCATCGCTCATTACTCAAACGTGATTATCACACCCCACATCGCCTGGGCCAGCACAGATGCCGTTCAAAGCTTATGGGATAATTTAATTAACAATATTGAGAATTGGCAAAAAGGTGATCTAAAAACCGCCCTGTAAACAGTACCAATACTTTCGGCCCAAACAGCAGCAAGAGATAGAAGAAAAGCAGCCTATGTAAAGAAGGAGTCAGCCCACTTCGGGCTGAAGGACATGACACAAAGGGCGTCCGGTGCAAGCGCCGTCCTTCAGAGGTCCAAGCGCTAGAACGGATGCTGGTGGGCTCTGAAGTGCCAAAAAAAGCGCTTAGAATAGCCGAGAGAGAGAAAAGAGAAAACTAAGAATTAAGTTCAACAACATTAGGGTCAAGTTCAACAATTTCTATCATTTCGCTGCGCTCTGGAATAAAATCATTTGTAGTGTGTTTGTTAAACTGAACTTGGTTACGACCGCTTTCTTTCGCCAAATAAAGAGCTAAATCAGAACGTTTCAAAAGACCTTCAATACTGTCCTCTTTAACCCATTCACTCACACCAAAACTACAAGTGAGTTTCAACGGCTTTGAGTTGTTATCAGTTTCAATATCAAGCGCTTCAATTACAGAGCGCAGTTTTTCAGCCGTCTCAAGCGCTTTTTCTTTTCCAGCATTAGGAAGTAGCAAAGCAAACTCTTCACCACCCATCCGCGCAAACAAACCAAATTCACGCTCAACAGTACCAACAACAGCAACAAGCGCTTTATCACCTACGTCATGACCAAACTTATCGTTCACACGCTTAAAATGATCAATATCAAACATAATCGCGGTAAGATCAGCTCCCTCATCAGCCGCCGTACAATGGGCTGCTGCTGCATCAAAAAATGCCCGGCGATTTAAAATACCAGTTAAACAATCAAGTGTTGCCAACTTGATTAATTCTTCTTGCATATATTTCATGCGCTCAGCCACGCGTAAGCGTGCCAAAAGCTCCTGTAAATTAGGAGGCTTTCGAATAAAATCATCCGCACCACTATCAAGAGTTTCAATCAATTTACCATCTTCAGTGCTCGAAGACATCGCAAGAATATAGATTTGTCGGCCACGTGAAACGAGTAAACGTGTCTCCCAACAGAGCTCAAACCCTGAAATCGGTCTTAGTTCCAAACCAGTTAAAACAACATCAACATCTTGCTCACATCGAGTATATGAAAGTGCTTCTGTCGCATCTAAAAAACTAACAACAGAGTGTTCATGCTCTTCAAGCATGCTTGTTAGTATTTTTAAATTCACACGACTATTATCGACAACAACAATCTTCATGGCTTTAAACCCTATAAATAAACAAGATTAATCAGTTAACACATAAATCTTAAAGAATATAAAAACGTTAGTGATTTAAAAAGTTAATGAATTATGAAGGGTTTAAACGAAATACTACGAAAATCGGTAAACTACAGTGCAAAAAAATAAATTACTCAATATATTCCGTGAAAACGGAAAAAGGCTCTAACGCCCCGTTTTACAAGGCCTTGGCTTAAAATCACCCGCAACAAAAGCCCCTGAAACCCAGCCTTTAGCCTCTATCGCGGCACCACCAGTAGTTA
>JAJFHW010000125.1 GCA_021775385.1 Hyphomicrobiales bacterium
ACCTTGGTTACGAATTAGGAGATAAAATCTTAGAGCTTCGCAAATCCGGTGAGTTGAAAAAAATCTTTAATAAATATGGGTTGAGCTATTACAAAGATTTTCTTGATTAATCGACTGTAAAATTTAATATATTTCTCAAAATTAAACCGCCCGATAATCCTATCGGGCGGTTTTTTATGTTTAGCTATGTTCTTAAAATATAATTGGTTTTAGATCCTAGTTACTTCGAGCAACCCGTGGAAGTTTGGGTAACCCACCTTTGACCTTCGGCCAAATTTCCGTCCTGAATATAGTTGGGAATGCCAGCATAACCGGTGTCAGTATGAGTGTAATAATCGTCGCAAAACCAAGTCCAAATATAATCGCCGTTGAAAGTTGGACCCACCAAATTGAGGTAATCGATCCAAACTGCACAGAATGATCAAAGAAATCCAAATTGATCTGAAGGGCCATAGGCAATAAGCCGCAAATGGTTGTAATGGTTGTTAAAAGAACAGGGCGCAATCTCTGGGCAGCAGCCCGCAGAGACGCATCAATCGGGCTAATACCAAGTTCCATCAAGCGATTATAGGTATCGATCAAGACAATAGAATTATTCACAACAATCCCAGCAAGCGCTACAACCCCAGTACCTGTCATAATGATGGAGAAGGTTTGTCCCGTGACAATCATGCCAAGAAGCACACCTATGATCGACATCACCACAGTCGAGAGTGTCAAGAATGTTTGATAAAAACTATTAAACTGGGTCAGCAAGATAATAAACATAATAAAGAGGGCACCAATCATCGCCTTGCCAAGAAAGGCACCTGCTTCTTGTTGTTCTTCATCTGCACCACGAAACCTAAACCGCACGCCTTGTGGCCATTTTTGCGCTTTGATCCATTTATCAAGCTCTTGCACTTTTTCATTTCCATTCACGCCAGTTTTCACCGCCGCCTTAATAGTCGTAACAAAGTTCCCATCTTTACGAATAATGTTATTCACTTTGGGGGCGGGTGATCTGGTAACAAAATTCTCAATGGGAACAAGACCATTGGTTGTTCGCAATCGCAATCCATCCAACCCATCAAGTGTCCGCTCCTTGCGTGGAAGGCGAGCTCTTATGTCAACTTCATCTTCTGAATTGTCAGGGCGGTATTGCGCAATGAGAAATCCATTGGTGACAAGCTGAATAAGTCCCCCAACAGACGCCACGTCGGCACCAAATCTCCCCGCTTCTTTGCGATCAACTTCCAATACCCACTCAATACCAGGCAGCGGACGCGAATCTTCAATATCTCTCAGGCCCTCCATGGATGTTGTCATGTGGGCATTCAGTTTTGAAATAACGTCATAAACCTGAGGCCGTGAAGAGCCATAGACTTCAAGCTTAATGGCTTTACCGGTGGGCGGACCATCTTCACGCTTGCGAACTTCAACTTTAATTCCAGCTATGTTTTTTGTGCGCTTTCTCAGCTCTTCAAGAATAACTTTACCAGGCCGCCTTGTCGCAAATTCAGCAAGCTCAATGGTTAAAAGCCCAACTTGATCAAGCGGAGCATCAGTAACGCCGGTGCCAAGTTCTGGGCCGCTACCAGCCCCACCAGTCGTAGTAAAAACAGAGGCAATTCCCTTGACGTTCAAAGCGATGTCTTCAACTTCACGAACCAAAGCAAGTTCTTCCTGTGCCGAAATATTTCCTCTTGCAGAAATAAAGACAAGCGCTTGTTCAGGTTCTGTGTCGACAAAAAATTCAACGCCATTATTCACTTTCCCAAAAACGGCAAACACGCCGTACATAAGGGCAAAAGAGACAAGAAGTACCTTAAATGGGTGATGGATAAGGCGCTGGGCTAAGCGAACGTAAGCTCCTGAAAATCCTGGAATTTCATTGTAATCCATCTTCTGCTTACCAGAGAGTTTTCTGGCCAATTCAGTTTGAGACGGATCGGAAACATTTTTACCAAACAAAGACCCAAGAGCGGGTAAGAAGATCATGGCCGTCAAGAGAGAAGCCGTGAGAACAAAGATAACAGTAAGTGGTAAGTAGCTCATGAACTTACCAGATACACCTGGCCAAAATAATAAAGGCAAGAAGGCAGCAAGTGTCGTAGCTGTTGATGATGTCACTGGCCAGAACATACGTTTAGCGGCAAGAATATAGGCCTCTTTGCGAGAAAGCCCTTCCGCCATTTTTCGATCAGCATATTCAACAACAACAATGGCACCATCAACCAAAATACCAACAGTGAGAACCATGCCAAACATCAGCATCATATTCACTGTTAATCCCATCACACCGATGAGTAGGAAGCCAGTCATAAAACTAGCTGGGATTGAAAGACCAACAAGCAAACCAGAGCGAAGGCCAAGCGTTGCCACAACTACAATCATCACAAGTAAGATAGCTGAAATAATTGAAGCTTGAAGAGAGCCAATAACTTCAAAAATGAACTTTGATTGATCAAGAGCAAAATCAATTTTAACCGTCGAAGGCCAGTCCTTGGTAAATTTGGCAACGACCTCTCTAACTTTAATATTGTTTTGAATGATGTTCGTGCCCTTGCGTTTCACAACAGAAAGAGCAAGCGCCGGCTTACCATTATAGCGGCTGAAACTGGTTGCATCTTTAAAGGTGCGGCGAATGAGGGCGACATCATTCAAAGTCACATCTCCGTCTTTGCCGGTTTTTAAGGGGATGTTAAAAACGTCTTTTTTTGTGCGAATAAGTCCCGGTACTTTGACATTAAACCGACCAGCGCCTCGGTCGAGTTGCCCAGCTGTAATTAACTGATTGTTGCTTGTTAGCCGTTGCCCTAAAACCTTTGGGTCAATTTCATATGCTTCTAATCTCGTTGGATCTATAAGCACTTCTAAAAGCTCTTCTCTATGACCGGATAATTTGGCCTCAAGAACCGTTGGAATGGCCTCTAATTCATTTTGTAATTTCTTGGCCATGTTAAAGAGCGTGCGCTCAGGAACATCACCGGAAAGAGTGACGATAATGGTCGGAAACAAGCTAAAGTTAAATTCGTCAACAATCGGTTCTTCGGCGTCAGTTGGAAGTTCAGCTTTTGCTTTGTCAACTTTTTCTCGAAAATTTACACCAGCTTTTGCCAAGTCCATATCAATTTGAAATTCACCTATGAGAGTGGCGTAGCCTTGTCCGGCAATGGCGGTAAGCTCTTTCAAGCCCTCAAGAGATCGTAATTCTGTCTCCATCGGCTTAACAAGCAAGCGCTCAGAATCTTCAGGCGAAATGCCTTGTAAGATAATCGTCGCAGAAAAAACCGGCACATCAATATCAGGGTCAGCTTCTTTAGGAATTGAGATGTAGGTCGAAATCCCCGCCAAAATCATAACCACCATTAGTGTCAAGACTGTTTTCGGACGGTTTAGAATTGTCTCAAGAATTGTATTCATTGGTCAGTTCGCCATTTGCTCTTATAATAGAGTTCCGTTCAGGATCCAGGTGTGCCTTTAGGGGCAGTGTTATTCTGTTTAAATTTTGTGTCTTCGACGGCTTCAACTTTTTGACCAGCTTTCACAAAATCCTGACCCACAGTAATGATTTTTTTAGCCACAGGTAAAGCTTCAACCCAAATACCGCTATTTTCTTCTGAGAGAATTTTAACAGGCAAAAACTCAACATCACCCAACGGTGAAACTGCGCGGACACCAACCTTACCGTTGTCATTTAAAGTTAAAATACTAGGTGGAAGCTTCATAGCTTTTCTAGGAGTCAGAGGAATTTCTATATCAGCAGTAACACCGCTTTTCAGCAGTCCATCTTTATTCGGGATTAATAGATCAATTCGAAAAGTCCGTGTTTCATTTTCCGCCCTTGAGGAAATATACTGAATTTTTCCCTTAGCTGAAACACCGGTAACTAAATTAGCAACACCACTCATACCAGGTTTGAGTTTGCCTATGTCTCTCTCTCGAACAGCGCCAATGACCATCAGTGGGTCTAAGGAAACCAATGTTGCGCATGCCCCCCCAACAGAGAGGTAACTGCCAGCTTTTGAAGGTAATTGGTCGATAAATCCATCAAACGGAGCTGTAATTCTGGTTCTAGATAAATCTAGTTCAGCTCGTAAAAGCGTAGCTTTCGCTCTGTCGACAAGGGCTTTGTTCTGAAGAACTTTCAACCCTGCTGTGTGTCCGCGGCGCTCAAGGGTTTTGGATGCTTTAAAGTCAGCTTCAGCTTGAGTAACCACAGCCTTGGCTTCTAAAAGAGCTGCCGTCCGGCCCCCATTTTCAAGATGACAAATAAGGGTGTCTTTTTTAACAAAATCACCTTTTTCAACCTCAAGTTTTGTTATGAGACCAGCTGTTTCAGCCTTGAGCTCAACTTGATTATCAGAAAGAGTGCGCCCGCGAATGATGAGTTTTTCAGGATGTTCGACAACGGGAAATTCAGCCGTACGCACCCGAAATGAAACACCTTCAGTTTTGTTCTTTTTCGCTTTTTCAGCCAAGCTCGGGCTCTCTGTTTTCAGAGCGCTACCACCTTTAAAATCTCCCGTCACAATCCATGCTGCAATAAGCAATGTAAAAATCAACGCCCACATGATGGATGAAGAAAATTTGAATGTTTTAGGGTTGATTTTGTTAGAAGAATGGCTCTGTTTTTTTTCTGCGTCTATTTGCTTATGATCGGGCATCGCCCAGCTCCGCGTTAGGTTAATCTTTGTCTGAAAGGTTTTGTGTGACTTGTTTTTGGGTGGTGTCAAAAGAAGCCAAATATTTTTTTAAATAGTCAAGTACGGCTTTGTTCATTGCAACCCCATACCCAAGAGCAAAATGACTTGGCTCATGGTCACAACAATCATTGGCCTTTTCAAGGCTTTCAAGTGTGTCTCGCGTTTCAGCGATTTTACGAACCAATAATTTCCTAAAATCACTGGCCTGCATTTTATCTTGAAACAAACTGTAAAAAAGAAATTCGGATTTAAAGCGATCGGGGCCGGGTTGCTTATCTAATGTCTCAAATAAATGAACGTGTCCCTTTTCCGTGATTGAATAAATCTTGCGAGGTGGCTTGCCATCAAGTGCTTCATCAGTAAAGACAACAAAGCCATCTTTAGTTAATTGAGAAAGCGCGGGGTATATCGAGCCGTAATTAGCCTCGCAAAAATGGCTAAAATTCCCCTCGGCAGCAAGTTTACGGATGTCATATCCGGTCATTTGCGCAAAAGAAAGGATGCCAAGACATAGTGTTCGAACATTCATAGGCTACTTACAACTTAAAAACTAAAAGACAAGGTTACGTATATATTAAATGCGATATGTATTCAATAAAATATATCAATTTGATATATCATCTAGCAGCGATAAATGGCAAGACTAAGATTATGAGGCCAAGCCAATAACAAGTCGATAGAAAGACAAAGTTGATGGAAAAAACTACTTTAAAACCTAAAATACCTGAAATTTTATTTTGATTGGGGTTTTATTTGGTAGCTATTGCAAAAAAAAAATCCAATAGAGGCGTAAATGGAAGTGGTTTATTCTAATTGAGCTCGCAAATTCATAGCTATATGCTTCCTTGAGGCCATCCGAGGTAAATGCGTTTTTTATTTTAAAAAAGCCCTTTAGAATTAGCAAAAAACAAGCTATCTGATATGAAGAAATGATCTTATTACTTCCTCAGCGCAATAGTCATTTGTGTTACTGGGGTCTTAAAATATTGAACTGGTTAAAAACTCAATGAAATTAAGCCACTTACAAGAGCTTGAAGCGGAAAGCATATACATAATCCGTGAAGTTGCTGCATCGTTTGAAAAGCCCGTTATGCTCTATTCAATCGGTAAAGATAGCGCTGTCCTGCTACATTTAGCGTTAAAAGCATTTTACCCATCGAAACCTCCATTTCCAATTCTTCATGTTGATACAACATGGAAATTTAAGGAAATGATTGAATTTCGCGAAAAAATGGCCGCTGAGACCGGTGTTGAGTTGCTGGTTCATATAAATGAAGACGGCGTAAAACAAGGTATTGGTCCTTTTAGCCACGGCTCAGCCATCCATACAGATGTGATGAAAACTGAAGGGTTAAAACAAGCCCTAGATAAATGGGGCTTCGACGCTGCCTTTGGTGGCGCGCGCCGAGACGAAGAAAAATCAAGAGCGAAAGAAAGAGTATTTTCTTTCCGCACCAAAACTCATCGCTGGGACCCAAAAAATCAGCGCCCAGAACTTTGGCACAATTACAATAGCCGGTTGCACCCAGGAGAAAGCATACGAGCTTTCCCAATTTCAAATTGGACTGAATTAGACGTTTGGAATTATATTGATGAAGAAAAAATTCCACTCGTACCATTATATTTTGCAAAAGAGCGGCCGGTTGTTACGCGTGATGGTGTGATGGTTATGGTCGATGATGATCGTATGCCATTAGAGCCCGGTGAAACACCTGAAATGAAAAAGGTGCGGTTCCGCACACTCGGCTGCTACCCATTAACAGGCGCTGTATCATCTGATGCAACAACCGTTTCAGATATCATTGAAGAGCTAACAGTTTCACGAGTATCGGAACGGCAAGGTCGTGTGATCGATCATGACGAAGCTGGTTCAATGGAAAAGAAGAAACAGGAAGGTTATTTTTAGAAAATGACTGAACTGACACAAGAAAAAGAACAAGAGCAAAGCGCAGTAGAGTTTGGCCAAGCTATGGATGACAACAACATTGGACAAAAAAGCCTTTTACGGTTTTTAACATGCGGCAGTGTGGATGATGGTAAATCAACCCTTATTGGTCGCTTGCTATATGATAGCAAACTCGTGGCAGAAGATCAGCTGCAAAGCTTGAAAAAAGATAGTAAAGCTCATGGAACACAGCATGGTGAGCTCGATTTGGCACTTCTCGTCGATGGTTTGCAAGCAGAACGCGAGCAAGGCATCACCATCGATGTCGCTTACAGGTATTTCTCAACTTTAAAGCGCAAATTTATCGTCGCTGACACGCCAGGCCATGAACAATATACGCGTAACATGGCGACAGGTGCTTCAACCTGTGACATGGCAGTTATCTTAATTGATGCCCGTAAAGGTGTGATCACGCAAACAAAACGCCATAGCTGTATAGTTTCAATGCTTGGCATTAAGAATGTGGTCTTGGCCGTCAATAAGATGGATTTAGTTGAATATAGCGAAGAGCGATATAACGAAATTGTAGCTGATTATATTGAATTCGCTGAAAAATTAGACCTAAATTCAATACATCCAATTCCAATTTCAGCCCTAAATGGTGAAAACGTCACAACTAAAAGTGAAGAGTTAAGCTGGTACGAAGGCCCAAGTTTGCTCGCATTTCTAGAAATTTTTGATGTGCCAGATAAACGCGCGTCCCAAGCTTTGCGCTATCCGGTCCAGTGGGTAAACCGACCAGATCTAAACTTCCGTGGCTTTTCAGGCACCTTAACAAGTGGTCAGGTAAAAGTTGGTGACGAGATTGTAGTTCTGCCTTCAGGCAAAGAGTCTACGGTAGATCGCATCGTAACCTATGATGGTGATTTGGAAGAAGCAAACCCAGGCCAATCAGTAACACTGACCTTGAAAGATGAGATTGATATATCAAGAGGCGATGTGATTGCTCACAAAGAAAATCGCCCTTGTATCGCTCAGCAAATCGAAGCGTCACTTATTTGGCTCAGTGAAGAGCCCTTGCAAATTGGTCGTGCTTATCAGTTAAAAGCAGGTCACCAAACTGTGATCGCAACTGTATCTCGCATTGATCACAAGCTCGATGTGAACACACTTGAAGAAATTGAAGATAAGCAATTATCAACCAATGATGTTGGTGTGTGTGAATTAAATTTAAGCAAACCTATCGTTTTTGATCCATACACAAATAACCTAGAAACAGGGAATTTTATCCTAATTGATCGTCTAACCAACGGAACCGTTTCAGCTGGTTTGGTCAAAGGCGCAGACAGACGCGCAGATAATGTACACTGGCAGCACATGGCCGTTGATAAAACAGCACGTGCGTTGGCAAAAGGACAAAAGCCATGTTGCTTGTGGTTCACGGGACTTTCAGGGTCCGGTAAGTCAACGATTGCAAACGTTCTGGAAAGTAAATTACATCTAGGTACCCATCATACATACCTTCTAGATGGAGATAATGTTCGTCATGGCCTCAACAGAGATTTAGGCTTTTCAGATGAAGATCGTACTGAAAACATCCGCCGAGTAGCTGAAGCTGCCAAATTAATGGTAGATGCAGGTCTCATTGTGATGGTTTCCTTCATTTCTCCGTTTAAAGCAGATCGCCGACTAGCTCGGTCATTATTTGATGATGGCGAATTCATTGAAATTCATGTCGACACACCATTAGACGTGTGTGAGACCAGAGACATAAAAGGGCTATATGCCAAGGCAAGAGCTGGCGAAATCAAACAATTTACCGGAATTGATTCTGCCTACGAAGAGCCAGAAAATGCTGAAATCGTGTTAGCTGGTGCTGAAACGTCACCAGAAGACTTAGCTGATGAAGTTATGAACATTCTTCGTCGCGAACAGATTATCTAAAATTGAACAGTCATCCTCTGATGTGATGGGGGTGTAATCAATAAAATTAAGGCCAATTCGTTAGGTCATGGTAGTAAAAATTATCATAATTTAACGAGTTGGCTTTGTTTTGCTTGTACCATGTTTATCTTTTGATAAACTGAGTTGGAAAATAAAAAAATCTTATACATGCTAGGTTTAGCATAAAGAAAAACAGACCAATTTAGTTTATCTGCTAAATCAGTTTATCTGCCAAATCAGTATATCTGAAAGGGAAAGAGAATAGAAAATGCCGGGCGATGTAGGTGACAACCACAGGCGCAAATCCGGTATGGAGGGGAGAATATGCAAAGAAAACCAGCAAAGGTCACAAAGATCGCCAGCAGAAGATGAAGACTTAAGTGCTCACTCAGAAAAAAAACATAAAAAAGAGAGCTTAAAAGAATTCGCTCAAGCTTCTGTTAAGGCAAGACCTGTTGATGCAAAACCCGTTGAAGCAAGGGACGGAGCCATTCGCCAGCCAGCAACATCTGATAAAAAAGATGTGCCATTCAGGCGAGCTGCTCCCTCAGAGCTAAAACAAGAGCCTCCAGCCGATGGAGTCTGCAAAAAAAACAATGCAGGCGACAGTGCTAAAAAATTTAAACCAAAACAGAGCAATAAAACAAAAGCTCCTGTTTATGGCGCCCTGGATCTTGGCACAAATAATTGCCGGCTCCTATTGGCGCGCCCAAACCACCAGGGTTTTCAAATCGTTGATGCTTTTTCTCGCATCATCAGGTTAGGCGAAGGCGTTAGTGAAACAAACTATCTCTCCAAAGATGCCATGGCTCGGACAATCGATGCACTTCAGGTTTGCTCAGCAAAACTCGCCTTTCATAAAGTCAATCGAGCCAGGTTGGTAGCGACACAAGCCTGCAGAGCTGCCGGCAATAGCGCTCATTTTCTTGAAAATGTTGCAAGCCAAACAGGACTAAACTTAGAGATTATTTGCCAGGAAACAGAAGCTAAATTAGCCGTTTCTGGTTGTGTGCCGCTAATAGACAGTAATTGTGATTATGCGCTTATTTTTGACATTGGCGGCGGCTCCTCAGAATTAATTTGGATTGATATACAAAAAATCCAGGGCGCCCAATCATTAAATTGCATTAATGCTGAAGAAGCCATCGTATCATGGATCTCGCTTCCCGTAGGTGTTGTGACATTAGCAGAAAAATTCGGTGGCAAGCATGTCGATAAAGATGTGTTTGAAAAAATGGTCGCTTACGTCAAAATTCTGCTTGATGGCTTTGCAAATCACATCAAAGAAACAACGGATATAAACAATTCAAAGATCCACTACTTAGGAACGTCAGGTACTGTAACAACATTGGCCGGAGTTCATTTGAGTTTAGAGAGCTACGACAGGCAAAAGATAGATGGCATTTGGATGCACACCGATGAAGTGACGAATGTATCTAAAAGATTATTGAATTTGAGCTTTGATGAGCGCTCTGCCATTCCCTCAATAGGGCGCGAGCGCGCTGATCTGGTAATGGGTGGTTGTGCAATCTTGGAGGCAATGTTAGAAACATGGCCAACGAACCAGTTGCGCGTAGCTGATAGAGGTCTAAGAGAAGGCATTCTAGCTAAGTTAATGGCTGAAGACGGGTTTATAAAACCAGGTCAAACTTGGACAAGCCAACCGAAAAAAAATCAAGGAAAAAAGGGTGTCTACAGAGGCCAAAATAGAGGCCAAAATAAAGGCAAAAATAGATATATGTCGCCCCGGACAAATAATATCCAGACAAATAACACCAAAAAAACACGTGATTAATAACCAGCTAAAAAAATGTCCAAAACAAAATGGGCATGAAAGCTTAAAGCAATGAATAAAAAGAAAACCCCGTCAAGAGCCA
>JAJFHW010000126.1 GCA_021775385.1 Hyphomicrobiales bacterium
AGGCCGCGATGATATATATTATCTGTGAAATATCTTGAGCGGCGGCGCATTGTTTTATCCCGCCCTTGCCAATAGCTTTTGGCCGTTTCATCTAAATTTGGACTTAGATATTTGTCGTAAGACTTTTGGTTGTCATTATTATTTGGAACTGCAAAAAAATCATAAAAAATTTTGTGATCGGGAAAATTTTGAACGGCGCATAATTTGGTGCGTGTGAGGGCAACATGTGCTCTGTTTAGATCAACTGCTGTGATTTTTGCGGGCTTTTCCTTGAGATAGTTCATCACATTGCAACCGCCAGATGCGATCGTAACTATATGATGTGTCTCGTCTATTTCCATTGCTGCTAGGTCTACTATTGGGTCTTCCCAAATTTGAGAATAAACAAGGCCTGAGAATAGCTGTGCGAATAGTTGATCCAGAAGTGATTGTTTTTTTGTTCGTTCACTTTGGCGTACCGCTTTTCGGATTAATTTGGCTTTGTGCGTTTTTTCGAGGGTTTTTGTAGCAGGTGCATTCATTGTAAAAGTTATCCCAAGCTTATGTTCGATAATATTGGCTAACAAAAACGAATGACACTGCTGTGACAGCTAGTGAATGATAATCATAAGGTTCGTGAATTTGTAGGTCTCATTTGAATTTGAGAGGGGTATTTTGTTCAGATTTTGTATTTATTTGAATATGTAACAGCTTCAAATATTTGCAGAAAATTTAAGAAACTATGTTTGATAGATTGTTTTTGCATTTGTGGTTTTACTGTCAATGCGCTTTGTCTTAACTCTCTTAATATTTTGAAGTTTTGCTTGTTTCTTATTATCTCTTATTCAATTTATGACTTCAGTACATTTTTAATATGTATAAATGGAATGAAGTATATTAATGTAAAGCCATGTTTGCGATTGTATTTAATGGATAAAGACTTGATGAGAAGATTTGGGGTGCAAATTTTCTATATGGTTTGGGGTTGATGAGTGATGTGGGTTCGCAAAATGCTGATTTTGATGCGGCTGTTTTTTTCTTTACTATTGGTGTTTTCTTTTAGTTTAACGGTATTGAGTTTGAATAGCCGTTCAGCTTTAGCTCAGTCTGAAGATGAGGGCTTTAAGACAAAAGCCAAGTTTGCCATTGTGATTGATGCTGATAAGCCAATTACATTTCTCGATAAAAAAGCTGATATTGCCATGGCACCAGCCAGTATGAGTAAGCTCATGACTGTAGCTGTTGTATTTCGTGAATTAAAAGCTGGTCGTTTAAAACTCGAAGACAAAGTTAAAATTTCAGTTCATGCGTGGCGAACAGGCGGGGCGCCATCACGAACATCAGCTATGTTTGCTCCGGTTAAATCTGAAATAACTGTACAGCAAGCATTGCGGGGTATTATTGTTCAATCAGGTAATGATGCGTCCATTGCGATTGCGGAGCATCTTTCAGGCAATCAAGGTGCCTTTGCCAAGGAAATGACAGCTTACGCCAAAAAGATTGGTATGAAAAATTCGTCCTTTGCTAATCCAACAGGATTGCCAGACCCTAAGCATCTGATGTCAGCAAGGGATTTGGCTCTTTTGGCGAAACATTTGCTCAAAGAATACCCAGACTATTACTTTTATTTCAGTGAAAAAGATTTTAAGTACCGTCGCTATAGGTTCATCAATCGAAACCCTCTTATTGGTAAAGAAGGTGGGTTCGACGGGTTTAAAACGGGTTATACTGAGCAATCTAAATACGGCATTGTTGTTTCTGCTAAACGGGGTAACCGCCGCTTAATTGCTGTGTTAAATGGTTTGGAAACTAAGAAACTACGTCGTTCTGAATCTATACGGGTGATAAATTGGGCTTTTACGGCGTTCTCTGACAGGGAGATTAAAGCTGATACGGCTAAGTTTTCTGCGCGAATTTGGGGCGGAGAAAAATCAACTGTTGGACTTTCAACGGCAGGTACTTTGAAGATTTTTATGCCCAAAGGGGATGTGGTTACAGAGATCATATCTGAGGTGATCTATAAAGGGCCTTTGAAGGCACCGATTGTTTCTGGGCAAAAGGTTGCAAAATTGCGCGTTAAAGTTGCCGATTCTGTACAAGAGTACGATCTTTTTGCGAATGAGACGGTTGAACGTGCGAATTTTGTTTATCGAGCGTTTGATTCTCTCTTTTATCTCACATTTGGCTGGATTTTTTGATAAAACGATGTGACCAGTTGGAAACTTTGCTTTAGAAGGCTTAAGCCTCGATTATCTAGCAAAGAATGGATCGTTTTTGTGCATTAGGGTTTTAAAGGGGGGATGTGATGCCATTTTCTAAAAATGGAATTGATAGAGGGCACTTCATTTCCTTTGAAGGCGGCGAAGGGGCTGGTAAGTCTACGCAAGTTCGCCTTTTATCTGAGCACCTTGCTGCGCTGGGTTATAAAACTCTTCTAACACGAGAGCCTGGCGGCTCACCTTTGGGTGAGAAAATCAGGCGCTTTTTGCTTGAAGGCAAAGTCAAAGACTATGGTGCTGTTGCGGAAGCCCTTTTATTTTATACAGCTCGGCTGGATCATTTAGAAAAATTAATTTTGCCAAACTTAGAGCAGGGTGCTTGGGTTTTGTGTGATCGGTTTGCCGATTCTAGCCGGGCTTATCAAGGGGCTGCGAGCGGTGTTGATGATGGGGTTTTTGATGCGCTCGATCGAATTGTTGTTGGTGAAAATCAACCTGAATTGACGATTATTATTGATTTGCCTGTAGATATGGCGATGAAACGTGTTGTTGCTCGTCAGCAACAAGATGGCTTAGAGGTTGATCGATTTGAGTCTGAAGATATGCAGTTTCATGAGCGTTTACGGGCTGGTTTTTTAAAAATTGCTGCTGCAAATGCTAAGCGTTGTATCATCATTGATGGTAATCAATCTCGAGAAAAAGTTGCTGAATTGGTTTGGCAAACTGTGGCTGAGAGATTTGGTCTTGAGGATGTTGTTTAAGGGTGTTGTAAAGTGTTCCTTTTTTCAATGATTGCGTGGCATTTATGAGTGATGATTATGATGTTCCATTAAGTGACTGTGTTGCGGGGGCTTTGCACCCTGTATCTAGTGGTTCTTATTATGGGCATAAAGCTGAAATCCAAATTTTAGAACAGAGCTTGTGTTCTGGCCGGTTTCATCATGGCTGGATCTTTTCAGGTCCACTTGGAATTGGTAAAGCGACTTTGGCTTATCATTTAGCGCGTGTTCTTCTCGGGCAAACCAGAGATGGTCAAACTGGGGAGGGGTTCCCAGACGATTTTGATCTACTTAGCCGCTCGAGCGATTTAAAAACAGATAAAACAGGGCGTTTGGTTTCG
The DNA here is from genome assembly GCA_021775385.1 of Hyphomicrobiales bacterium. Lineage (GTDB taxonomy): Bacteria > Pseudomonadota > Alphaproteobacteria > Rhizobiales > HXMU1428-3 > HXMU1428-3. The sequence continues at coordinate 3,319 of JAJFHW010000126.1, forward strand.
CAATTTGCGCATCCTGACATGCGTGTACTGCGCCGAGCTTATGATCAAAAAACGAAAAAATTCTTTCGCTTTATTCGCATTGATGAGATGCGGGAGTTGAAGAATGTTTTGCACACAACTCCTTCTATGGGGCTGCATAGAGTTGTACTTATTGACCGTGCTGAGGACATGAATGAGGCAAGTGGCAATGCTTTGCTTAAGGTTCTTGAAGAGCCACCATTGAACACAACATTTATTTTAATCACAAATTCATTAGGGCAAATTCCGATTACTATTCGTTCTCGGTGCCGAATGCTTAAATTTAATGAGCTTCAAATTGATGATTTTGAAAAAGCGATTACACAACAATTCACTTTGCAAGAGATGCCTCTTCCTCAAAATGTGAACTGGCAGGATTTGATGCATCTTTCAGGTGCAAGCGTTCGAACTGGTTATGAATTGATTGTTGGAAATGGGCTTAAATATTATCAGGGGCTTTATAAAATTATGGATGGACTCCCGAACCTTGACCAGAGAAACTTGGATTTGTTTATCGATGGTGTTTTAAAAGATAAAAGTGGCCAGGACTATAAAGCTGGTGTTCAATTGATTTCTGATTTGATTTATCGATTGATTAAAGGGAAAATTGCCGAATTTTCTTTAAGTTCAGGTGAAAAACACCTCTCCGATAAGCTTGTTGAGGTCCAATCTATTGATCAATGGCTTGGCTTATGGGATACCCTACAAACACGCGCATTGGATGTTGAGGCTTTAAACCTGGATAAAAAAACATTTATGCTGCAAAGCTTTTTTTCTTTAAGGGATTTGCTACGAGCGCGTTAAATGTTTTTGATGAGTGTCTAGCTAGCTCCTCTAATTTTTAAAACAATAGAATAACTGATTTATAGACTGGATTTAAAAGTCATGAGTGTAAATAAGGGCGGATGTGAGCCTTTTTATATTACCACTGCAATTTCTTACCCGAATGGGGAGCCTCATATTGGCCATGCCTATGAAGCTTTAGCAACAGATGCTGTTGCGCGCTTTCGCCGGCTGGAGGGACGTGAGGTTTTCTTTCTCACCGGTACTGATGAGCATGGTTTGAAAATGCAGCAAACTGCTGAAGAGCAAAACATTGAAGTCAATGAATTAGCGAATAAAAATTCTGCACGTTTTAAGGAAATGGTTGAATTGCTTCATTGCACCAATGATGATTTTATTCGCACTTCGGAGGAACGTCATAAAAAATCAGCTCAAGAAATTTGGCGTCGGATGGAAGCGAACGGCGATATTTACCCTGGCACTTACTCTGGCTGGTATTCAGTTAGAGATGAAGCATTTTATGATGAGAAGGAAACCTCTTTAGGTGACGATGGTGTTCGCCTTGGGCCTGAGGGTACGCCTGTTGAGTGGACTGAAGAGACCACATATTTTTTTAAACTTTCTGAGTATCAAGATAAATTGCTGGCGCATTATGAGGCCAACGAGAGTTTTATTGGGCCAAAGACTAAGCGTAATGAAATTATGAGATTTGTTGAAGGTGGTTTGCGTGACTTATCGATTTCTCGCACAACCTTTGATTGGGGTATTCAAGTGCCCGGCTCTGATGAGCATATCATGTATGTGTGGGTTGATGCTTTGACCAACTACATCACTGGTGTTGGTTTTCCGGATGAGAATTCGACAGATTTTCAAAAATTCTGGCCAGCTGATGTGCATGTGATTGGTAAAGATATTTTGCGTTTTCACGCGGTTTATTGGCCGGCTTTTCTTATGTCTGCTGGCATTCCTTTACCTAAACAGATTTTTGCGCATGGTTTTCTCTTGAATGAAGGAGAGAAAATGGCCAAGAGTGTGGGGAATGTCATTAGCCCGTCTGATTTGATTGAGAATTTTGGTGTTGATCAGGTGCGGTATTTCTTTTTGAGAGAAGTACCTTTTGGCAATGATGGTAATTATACTCATGAGTCGATTGTTAATCGGGTTAACGCTGATCTGGCAAATGATCTTGGTAACCTGGCTCAACGCTCTTTATCCATGCTGGTTAAAAACCTTGATGGTGTGGTTAAAGAACCTGGCGAATTCACTGATGATGATAAAGCTATTTTAAAACAAATCGATGAGCTCCTTCCTGATGTGACTGGCGCTATGGATAAGATGGCGCTGCATAAGGCTGTTGAGTTAATCTGGAAAGTGGTGAGTGACGCCAATAAATATTTTGCAGGTCAAGAACCCTGGGCTTTGAAAAAAACTGATCCTGATAGGATGGCGACTGTGCTTTATGTAACTGCTGAAGTTATTCGTCAGGTTGCTATTTTAGCACAGCCCTTTATTCCTCTTGGCTCAGCTAAATTGCTGGACCATTTGCAGCAAGCTGAGGATAAGAGAAGTTTTGCAGAGTTAGGTGATGCAGGCAGGCTATCGGCTGGTTTGGTTTTAGAAAAACCAGAACCTGTGTTTCCAAGATATGTTGAACCTGAAGGGGACGCTTAACATAATGGGGAATGCTAACATGTTGGTTGATAGTCATTGTCATTTGGATTTTCCGGGACTTATTGAAGATGTGCCTGCTGTTCGCGCACGTGCGAAAGAGGCTGGTGTTGGTTTGATGGTTACCATCAGTACGCGTATTAAGCAGATGGATAAGATAATCCCGATAGCTGAGCAAAATGAGAATGTTTATTGTTCTGTTGGCACGCATCCCCATAATGCAAGTGAAGAAAAAAATTTAGGTCTTGAAGATATTTTAGCGCATACAGATCACCCTAAGGTGGTTGCTATTGGTGAAGCTGGTCTTGATTACTTTTATGATAATGGTGACCCGGTTGATCAGGCCAAAGGGTTTCGTGCTCATATTGCTGCGTCCCGTGAAACTGGTTTGCCGCTTGTTATTCACACAAGGGATGCGGAAGAGGATACTGCGAAAATTTTGCGGGAAGAAACTGAAAAGGGAGCGTTTCCCTTTTTGTTGCATTGTTTTACTGCGTCGCAAAACTTAGCTGACATTGCTGTGTCACTTGGTGGGTATGTTTCTTTTTCAGGTGTGTTGACTTTCAAGAAATCTGAAGAACTGAGAGCCGTAGCTGCTAGTTTGCCCGCGAACCGTATTTTAGTTGAAACGGATGCGCCATATTTGGCTCCAGTTCCTAAGAGGGGCAAGCCGAATGAGCCATCTTATGTTGCGCACACTGCCGAAATGCTAGGTGAGACAAGAGGGCTTAGTTCTAGTGAAATTGCGAAGGTAACTAGTGATAACTTCTTTCGGTTGTTTTCTAAAGTGCCAGACCCTCGTAACTAAAGTAGTTTAGGGAAGTCGCTGGGGGAAGGGTTTAATATGAATTATCGTTTTACTATTCTTGGATCTGGTTCTTCTGGTGGTGTGCCACGCATTGGCAATGACTGGGGCGCATGTGACCCGAATGAACCGCGTAATCGCCGACTTCGTAGCTCTTTTTTGATTGAGAAATTTAAGGGCGATGCCTCTACTCGTTTACTTATTGATACGTCACCCGATATTCGCGAACAATTGCTCACTGCTAACATTAGTACCGTAGATGCCGTTGCTTATACTCATAGTCATGCAGACCATATTCATGGCATTGATGATTTGCGGGTGGTATATTTTAATCTCAAAAAACGTTTGCCGGTATATTATGATAAAAAAACCGGTGAAGATTTATACGCTAAGTTTCGTTATTGTTTTGAGTTGCCGGAAGATTCCAACTATGTACCGATTTTAGACGGCAGTGAGATGGAGATAGGTACTCCTCTTTTGATTGATGGTGCTGGCGGTGTGATTGAAACCACTCCCTTTTACCAGCATCATGGCAATGCACATTCGTTAGGCTTTCGTTTTGGCTCGCTTTGTTATTGCACAGATGTTAGCTCTTTTCCTGAGAAATCTTTGCCTTATCTTGAGGACCTTGATGTACTCATTCTTGATGCGTTGCGGGAGACATCACATCCTTGCCATTTTACTGTTGTGCAGGCTTTGGAGGTTATAGAGACTTATAAACCAAAACGGGCGATCTTAACTCATTTGCATGTTGATCTGGATTATCAAACATTGATATCTCAACTTCCATCTCATGTTGAACCTGCCTATGATGGCATGGTGATTGAGCTTCAGAGTGAGTGATTTTATCTTTGAATAGTTTCAAACAGAGTGAAGCTTATTCTGATTGAAATTTAATATGAGCGCCGTTTGCGGCTTCATTGTTAATGATATGGTTTGTAATCGCTTTGGCTACTTCTTCGGGCTGTGTCAAATTTGACTGGTCTTCGCCTGGAAATGCTTTTCTTCTTAAATTAGTTGCCATTGGGCAGGGTGAGTAAAGTTGTACCTTGGTGATTGTTTCATTGCATTCATTGGCATAGGCTTTTACCAAGGCTTCAAGGCCGGCTTTTGAGGCTGCATATGGCCCCCAATAAGCGGGTGAGTTTTCTGTAATTTCTTCGTCTGTTATGAAAAGTGCTGTGCTGCTTGTTGCTTGTTTTAACAATGGATCTAGCGAACGTATGAGTTGCCAATTTGCGCTTAAGTTTGTGCCAAGAACTTTGTTCCATTCAGTGTTTTTAAAATGAGATGTTGGTGATAGGGCGCCTAGATAGGCTGCATTGCCTATGAGAATGTCCAGCTTTTCAAATTTTGAAAAAAGTGAAGGACCAAGTCCATCCAGAGTTTCTTCCTCTAGCAAGTCTAGCGGGACTAATGTGGCAGTACCGCCAACATTTTTTATTTCATCATCTAGTTCTTCTAAAGCACCAACGGTTCGGCCTGTTGCAATTATGTGAGCGCCATTTTTAGACAATTCTAAACTGAGAGCGTAACCAAGACCTCTGGTTGCGCCTGTGATTAGTGCCGTTTTATTTGCTAAGGGCTTGCTCACTTTTTATCTCCTAAGATGATTTTTTATATAGTTTTAGGTGGGGAGCATTGTTTTTAGCAAACTCATGAACTTTAGCAAATGATTTTAGCAAATAAAAAACCGAGGTCATCATTTATAAAGCTGACTTCCTCGGTTTTTCAAAAAGTTAATTGATTGTTTGAAATTTATTCAGCTGGTTTTGGAGCTTCCATTTCTTTGCCAGGATTTTTCTCGGTTCCTTTTACAAGGTCTGTAGCCTGGTCATAGGCTTTTTTGCCAATTTCCTGGGTTTTTTCCTTGATGGCTTCATAAGTTGGTTTTGCTGCATCAATGGCCTTTTTAGTTTTTTCTTTAGCTACGTCTAAAGCCGGTTTTGCCGCATCAATTGCTTCTTTGGTTTTTTCTTTTGCTGCGTCATATGTCGGCTTTGCAGCATCAATCACATCTTTTGTGACGTCTTTTGCTTTTTCAACGTAAGGTTCAGCTGCTGTTTTTGCCTTGCTTAGATATGGGCTTGAGGCTTTTTTAGCTTTTTCGGCTGAGTCCACTAAGCCTTCAACACCTTTTGCTGAAAGGGCTTTTGAGTTATTCCAAAGCTTAGAGAACCACCCTTGTTGGGGACGTAGGTTTTTTGCAGGGATTGCTGTTAGTTTTGCAACAGCTGTTTCATGAGATTTCTTTACTGCTGGGTTTTGTACCTTCAATGACTTACCAGTGAAAAGCATGATTGGTGTGCATGATGTAATTACTTTTGTACCTGATTTATGCCATTTAGGATTTGTAACTTCAGTTTCCTGAGCTCTATAAACTTTTGTTCCCTTAACGACTTGGCTGAGTACTTCTTTTGAGATGACTGGTACAAAGTGACCTTTGTTTTTGTTTACCAAAGAGAACAATGCACTTTTGGGATCAGCTGTTTGGACAAAAAGCGTTACATTGTCTTTTGAGGTAAGAGTTTGTGTAATGGCGTCTTCTGTGCTTGCTGCAAAGCTAACTTTGGTGGCTTTGCCTAGGCCATCTGGATCAATTGATTGAAGGTATTTAAACGTGCCGGCATGACCTGATTTCTCTGGTGGTAGAATGAAATTCAAGTAAGGAGCGCTGGCGACTACATCTCCAAAATTACTGATGAGTTTGTTTTTTGTCACCATAAAGAGACATTCGGTTCCTATGTCATCATGGATTGGTGTGTACATTGTCTGGTTTGATTGATTGCTATATTTAAGAGCGAATTGATCAAATTGAGATAAACCAAAATTGTCAGATTTATCAAAAACTTTGTCAAGATTATCCAATGAACCTGCTGATGTTTTGCAGTTCAGTTCTACGCCATTTTTGGAGGCTTCTTTTTTAATTGCAGGGCAGATTTTATTATAATAAGCGCCTGATTTTTCGCCTGTATATAGGTCGAAAGCCTGGTCAGCAGCTTGGGTTGATGTTGAAAATGTCCCGATAGTTGTTGTTAGAGCGGCTAATGCTACACTCTTGGTAAGATCGCTTAAAATCATAATGTGTTCTCCTCAAACATTATATTTTATATAATTCTTTGTTTTGCTTTTAGTAGGTGCGGATGAGTTTATTTTGATAGGATGGAACCTGCTTTATAAGTCCCATGTTTATTAAACCTTGATTTTTATGAGGTTTTAGAGATCTTGATTTTTTTAATAATTTAAAATTCTTAAGATGAGTTTCTGTAACAATTTCAATTGTTAAACCTCATAAATTCGTCAAGATTATGAATTTGATTTGAAACAGGGGTCTTGTGCACAGAATATTGGGTAACTTTATTCTCAGAATGAAATTAGATTACTTCAGATAATAATGAGAGATGAGGTTGTTCTTCTCCGGTTTTATCCGTTAGGCGTGTTGGATAATCGCCTGTGAAACAATGATCTGTAAATTGAGGAAGGTCGTTGTTTCGTTCTTCATAACCCATAGCGCGATAGATGCCATCAACAGAAATGAACGCTAAGGTTTTTGCGCCCATATATTTTCTCATGCCTTCAATGTCATAATTGGCGGCCAATAGTTTTGCCTGGTCTGGAGTATCAATGCCGTAGAAATCTGGGTGTGTAATTGGCGGGCTTGAAATACGCATGTGCACTTCTTTGGCGCCGGCTTCATACATCATGGAGACTAGTTTAACTGAGGTGGTGCCCCGTACCACACTATCATCGATAAGGACGACACGTTTGCCTTCGACCATAGCTCTGTTGGCGGAATGTTTTAATTTTACACCGAGTTGGCGAATTTGTTGAGAGGGTTCGATGAAGGTGCGGCCGACATAATGATTGCGGATAATACCAAGCTCGAAAGGTGTTTTAGCCGTTGCTGCATAACCAATTGCTGCGGGAACACCTGAGTCTGGGATAGGAATGATTACATCTGCATCAACGGCAGATTCTTTTGCAAGTTCCTCACCCATTCTTTTTCTAACTTCATAAACACTTTTGCCGCCAACGATTGAATCTGGGCGGGCAAAATAGATATATTCAAAAATACACGGGCGTTCTGCTTGTTTTATGAAAGGGTGATAACTCTCGATACCATTTTCTGTGATCATGACGATTTCGCCATTTTCAACTTCTCGGACGAATTCAGCACCAACAATGTCAAATGCACATGTCTCTGAAGCGAGAACCCAGCTCTCTCCCAATCGACCTAACAGAAGAGGACGAATGCCAAGAGGGTCTCTGACGCCGATGAGTTTTTTGTTTGTGAGGCAAGCGATGCCAAACGCGCCTTCGAGTTGAAGGACGGCTTCAGTGAAGCGATCAATGAAGCTTTCTCGTTTGCTGCGGGCTAACAGATGCAACAAGACTTCTGTGTCACTGGTTGATTGGAAAATGGCGCCGTCGCTGATGAGTTCTTTTCTCAAAGTGATTGCATTGGTTAGGTTGCCATTATGGCCAATGGCAAAGCCACCCGAAGAATGTTCAGCGAACAGGGGTTGGACATTGCGCATGATGGTGTCGCCAGATGTTGAATAGCGCACGTGACCAACAGCGTTTTTACCTTCTAACCGCTCGATAATATTGCGTTTATTGAAGTTATCTCCAACGAGGCCCATGCGTCTTTCAGCCTGGAATTGAGATCCATCAAAAGAAACAATACCAGCTGCTTCCTGGCCGCGGTGTTGGAGAGCATGAAGACCTAGGGCAGTAATTGCAGCGGCATCGGGATGATTGAAAATTCCAAAAACACCACATTCCTCTCTTAAACGGTCTTCCTCAAGGAAAGGAATGCCTGACGGTGTCGCATATGGATTAGGAATTGCTAATTTAGCCTGAAATTCTTTGAAGCCGCGCATATCTTTATACATTTGTGTTTGCTGCCAATTTATTGGTTTTGATAAACCATTGAATTTTTTCTCCCCACTTAACGGATCTTTGTCTGATCAAGCGGGAAGTTTCTTTCTTCATGGTTGCCTTAAGCCTTTGACTGCTTTTAAGCAAACTTATTCTTATCTTTACTCACTGAACTTTGCTGTTCTGTGTCACTATTTAAGTCAGGAATTTTAATTTTATCAGGCATGATTTTCTTCATGACATTGGTGATGAAATTCCCTGTATCAACTATATAAGGTAGTGATAGGGATTCTGTAACCCATTTGGGATGATTTTCTACCTTTGGTTCAAGAAATGATCCGAAGAAATATAGAATTACAACAAGTATGAAGCCTCGTCCCAGGCCGAAAATAAAGCCTAATGTTCTATCTAAGGCACCAACGCGGCTATCTAACACCGTATCTGAGAATTTAGATGTGATGAAGTGGACGACGATTAAGATGACGAGGAAGAGGAGGATGAGACAAAGTGCCAGTGCAATAGTTTTATCTATGCCCAAAGAAATGGCCAGGTCATTTGCTGTTTGCCGGTAAAACAGGCCAAAAACAACTGCGGCCCCAGCGGCCAGCGCCCAGGATAAAATCGAGAGAACCTCTCTTGTGAGGCCACGATACATGGCAAGCATTCCTGAAATTAGTGCGATACCTAGTAATATTGCATCAAGAAATGTCAACGGCCCTAGCATGGCAAGATCCTCTATACTTTAATTTACTCTTCAACTCAGTCATAACCTGTAAAAGGCGGTTTATTTCATACTCGATAAAGCATTAGATTAGCTTCATGTTGCATGATCACTTATTTTACGAAAGCATGTCACTTTTGATTGAATTTATGAACATGCTCTATCTCTTTGTTTAATCTTGTCACTTAAAATCGGTATCTACTTTTAAGTGACAAGCTCTAGAGCTCTGAAAATAAACTAAAAAACATTATATTTCCAGAGTCTATGTCATTCATTTAGGTCTTAAACACCTATATTGAGTGGATTTAAGTCTGATTTATTGTAGTTTTACTCGAATGGGTAGAGATTATGAAACAATTTTTGCAATTTCGGATAAATGGCTAATTGCTTGACACCTAATTGTCACATCTCCGGTTTGTTTGTTGTTTGCAGGGATATAACAGGATGAAAAGCCTAATTTTTCAGCTTCTCTCAATCTTTGACTGGTGTGGCTTACGCGCCTTATTCCACCTGAGAGACTAATTTCACCGAAAAACACGGCTTCATCGGGCAATGGTTTGTTTACAAAAGCTGACATGAGAGCGGCCGCGGCGGCAAGATCTGCTGCGGGTTCGTTGATTTTCATACCGCCTGCGATATTTAGATAAACATCATGTTTGCCAAGGACAATTCCGCAGCGACTTTCTAATACAGCAAGGATCATGTTTAAGCGGCCACTGTCCCAACCAATGACAGCACGTCTTGGTGTGCCAAATGGTGAGGGCGCAACGAGAGCTTGTATTTCTACGAGCACGGGTCTGGTGCCTTCTATTCCTGCAAACACAGATGTGCCGGGGCCTTTTTCATTGCGGTTACTTAAGAAAATTTCAGACGGATTTATGACTTCGTTCAGGCCATTATCGCGCATTTCAAAAACGCCTATTTCATCTGTTGGGCCAAAGCGGTTTTTCTGCGCTCTTAGAATACGGAATTGTGCACCGCGCTCGCCCTCAAAATAAAGCACTGTATCTACCATATGCTCGATGACTTTTGGTCCAGCAATGGCGCCTTCTTTTGTCACGTGGCCAACAAGGATGATGCAGATATTTGATTTTTTCGCTAAGCGTATGAGGGAGTGAGTAGTGGCGCGTAATTGTGTGACTGTGCCTGGGGCAGCGTCAACTGTATCTGTCCATAAGGTTTGGATGGAATCTATGATGCAAAGGGACGGCGGGTCACCTTCAGTTATGGTTGCAAGAATGGCTTCTAAATTGGTCTCTGCTGCCAATTCTACTTTCGCTTTTTTAACGCCTAGTCGATCAGCCCTTAAACGCACTTGTGCGGTTGCTTCTTCGCCTGAGAAATAAAGCACGCGTTTGTTTTGATTGGCAAGATTTGCTGCTAATTGAGTGAGGAGAGTTGATTTGCCAATGCCGGGGTCACCACCAACTAGTACAGCAGAACCGGGAACTAGGCCACCGCCTGTTACAAGATCAAGTTCGCTAAAATTTGTTGGATAGCGTTTGATGACTTGCTCGACGCCATCAAAGGTCTCGAGTTCCACGCCTGAGCGTTTGCGTCTTGGGGCTGCTTTTTGACCAGCAACGGCAATGGGTTCTGCGCTTTCTTCGACAATGGAGTTCCACTCACCGCAAGCTGTGCATTTGCCGGCCCACTGGGTGGTGATATTACCGCATTGTTGGCAACTATATGTGGCTTTTCTGGCGATGTCTTTTCTCTCTCACGGCTATCACAAACGCTGAAGCATTTGAGCCTCCGAGGGGCGGTGCAACGCACCGGGCTACGCTGGCGCTTCGCCATGTCCCCCGGCCCTAACGGAACCGTGCTCCTTTTTCGGCTATCTAGTTATCATGTTTAAATTTAGGTTGCCCACTCTAAACAGCAAAAGCAACCAAACTTACATCGGATTTTAAAACGTCTCATTGCCTTCAGTGATCTGAGCTCCTTTTTTGCAGAGGAAGTTTTTCTCTCTCGACTCTTTCTCGCTCTTTTTAGGTGTGCCCAATTAGCCATAAAGACATGTTAGCATGTCTTAGTCTGTTCTGTAGGGCATGTGGTCGTCTTCTATTAGGTCTGAGAAGCGGGTGTAGTTGCCGTTAAAGGCGAGCCTTACTGTGCCTGTTGGGCCGTGACGTTGTTTGCCGATGATGACTTCGGCTTTGCCTTCAACTTGGGCCATTTCATCTTGCCATTTTACTGTGGCTTCGACATCTGACTCTGATGGTTGCGCGCGTGAGACGTAATATTCTTCACGGTATACAAACATCACCACGTCAGCATCTTGTTCGATTGAGCCAGATTCACGAAGATCGGATAGTTGCGGGCGTTTGTCGTCTCTATTTTCTACCTGACGAGATAACTGGGAAAGAGCAATAACCGGAACTTCAAGTTCTTTGGCTAGAGCTTTTAGGCCAGTTGTGATTTCCGTTACCTCGTTCACTCTGCCTTCACCAGTTCTTTTTGAACCGGATAAAAGTTGCAGGTAATCAATGATGATGACACCGAGGTTCTTTTGTCGTTTTAATTTACGAGCTCTGGCGCACAATTGAGCAATAGAAATACCACCGGTTTGGTCGATATAGAGTGGGACTTCATTTAGTGCCTGTGATTTTTCAACGAGTTTGCGAAAATCTGTTTCATCAATCATTCCGCGGCGAATTTTTTCAGACGGTATTTCCGCTTGTTCTGAAATGATCCGCGTGGCTAATTGTTCTGCTGACATCTCTAGTGAGAAAAACGCGACAACAGCACCATCTGTATCTTTCATAGACCCGTCGGGTTGTTGTTCAGCTTTGTGAGCGTTCGCAATTTGGAAAGCGATGTTGGTGGCAAGAGCTGTTTTACCCATTGATGGACGACCAGCTAAAACGATGAGGTCAGATTTTTGCAAGCCGCCCATTTTCTGATCGAGATCTGCAAGACCTGTTGATACGCCAGAGAGGCCACCATCTCTCAGATATGCGTTGTTCGCCATTTCGATGGCATCAGCGATCGCATCTTTAAAGGAGCAAAATCCTGAGCCATATTTGCCTTGTTCAGCAAGAGAGTAAAGCAACTGCTCTGATGCACTGATTTGTTCTTCTGGTGGTTGATCTACAGCGCTATCGTAAGCTGTGTTGACCATATCCTCACCGATGTTGATCAGAGCGCGGCGCACAGATAGATCATAAATGGTTTGGCCATAATCTTTGACATTTATAATTGAAGTGGCGTTGGCAGCTAAGCGTCCTAGATATTGTGGAACTGTGATCTCACCTAATGACTCTTCATTCTCAAAATATGTTTTGAGTGTCACTGGCGTGGCTTGTTTACCACTTTGAATGAGACGGCTTGCTGTTTCGAAAATGCGCGCGTGTAGGGGATCGAAGAAATGTTCCTCGGATAAGAACCCTGAAACACGGTCTGCTGCTTCATTGTTAATTAACATTGCACCCAGAAGTTCTTGTTCTGCCTGGATATTGTGTGGGGCAAGCCGAAATGGAAGATCATCGATATCGGCTTTGACTTCTGTGGATTGGTCATTTTGTTTTATGGCTGTGTCTTGCATGAGGATAATTTACAAGATTCTGTGAGTTTCTGTAGTGACTGTTGAGCACTGTCCCCCATATTCACAGGTGTGGAAAATAAAATAAAATAACTCTTGCCCCATATTTTGAAGTTTTTTGGAAAAAGCTACTAGACATTTATTTATGTGTGGGAAAGGTTTTGTTGTCATTTTTTTTTATTGACCAATGAGAAGCGTTTTAGTGATTCGTTTTGCAATTTTAGAACGAAATGCTCTCAATTCAGACAACAAGCTTATTGTACTATAAATCGCCCAAAGGCTCATTTTACAATAAATCGCCCAAAGGCTCTGGGGCCATCTCCTGTTTTTACCTCGCCAACTACTTTTAATGTGGTTGTATCTATTTTCATCAAGAGATTTGAGAACCAACAGGCAACGTAAACAAAGTCTCCATTCGGTCCTGGTGCAATCCCCTCAGGATATTCACCGACATCTATTTGTTTGATTTTTTTATACGAGTTTAAGTCAATGACACTTACGGTTTCATTGTATTGGTCTGTGACGAAGGCTTTGTTTTTGGCTAATGCTACAGCATAGGGGCGTTTGCCGACTTTTACCGTCTGAATTTGTTTGTTGGTTTTTAAATTTAGAATGGAGATATCATGACTTTTGACATTGGCAATATAGGCAAGAGTTCCTTGCTTGTTGACTGTGATGCCGAATGGGCGTGTACCGGTTGTTATTCTGGCTTCAACCTTGTTGGTTCTTGTATTGATTACAGAGACCTGATTGTCATCTCTATCTGTTGAATAGAGCCATTTACCATCTGGTGTGAGGTCTAGCCCTGAAGGGGATTTTCCAACTGGAATTTTTTTCTTTATTTCACCATTTGCAGGGTCGATGACGTAGATGAGGTGTTTATACCAATCAGCTACATAGAGTGTTTGG
>JAJFHW010000127.1 GCA_021775385.1 Hyphomicrobiales bacterium
GAGATGGTTTTGATTGTTGTTTAAGAGCCGCATTTGCAGCCCGCATCCGCTCTAAAGCTGAGTTTTTAGCTTTGCCTTCATGGCTGCCTTTATGGGCAGGCTGTCTTGTTTGTGGGCTTTTTTCAATATTGGTCAGCTCTAAGACAACATTAGGCATAGGTTGCAAAGCTTTGAATGTTTTCCAATAAACTGTCATAGCGCTAGATAAAGCTTTTGCTTCAAAGGCATAAAGGCGCCTACCCCGCTCAATAGCGTGCAAAGAAAGGTCCCGGCAAACAGTGCTAAGTGCAGAACGAAATGGTTTATAAAGAGATTTTAATTTCTTATTTTTCTTCAATGTCTTTTTATTAGCCTGCATGAAACGCTCAAGGTCGCAAATGTCATTTTCAGTGCCAAGTAATTTGGAAATCTCTCTGGCCAATCGAATGCGAGGCATAATATCCTCAGGCCAAATAAGTGTTAAAATTTGCATATGACGCCACGATTGCTGTACATCTTTGCGCCATTCATGCAGGTAAAAATTATCATCCTGCTCGATAGCAACCATCAAACTAGTCCGTCCCCTGTCATAAGTTTGAGCAAAACCATGTGCTAAACTGTCAAAGGAAACTGGATCAAATTTGCGATGTTGCCAACGCTCAATCGAAGCATCAAGTTTTTCAACAAGTGATGAAAGTGAAACAAGCTCCAACTCACTTTCAGTCGACTTTTTTTGTTTCTTGATCAAAGATTTAAGCTCAATGATGAGTGGGAGAAAATGAGAAAAATCATCTCGTTGCTCTAATTTTGTAATGATCTCTAAAAGAGCTCCCGCTTGGCGTGGTTGTGCTAAAGCGCGGGCAATATCGCGGTGTCTTTTATTTTCTTTACGAAAGACATCTTCACCCAACATTGGCCGCGCCAAGCGCAAAAGAGACCGAAATCGTTTCAAACAGGATCGAGTTTTGTGAACGCCAGCCTGAATATTCTGTGTTGAACTAAGTTCTCGCCGAGCCCGTGTTAATTGCTCATGACCAATGCGGCGTATCGCTGGGGAAATTTCTTCACTTAGCAATAATTTATAAGGCATGAGATTTGTCAGTCCGAGTTTAAATTAAAATACAAATTAGTTTATGCCCTTAATATATGTCAAAATATCAGGACATTTGTTAAAAAACACAAGAGGAAGCATTTTTTATAAGGGGTGTAGATACTATAGATCATAGCATGAAAGGAGCGCGCCAAAATCATCAGAATGGTTAAGTCTCGGTGATCAAGCTAAAATCTTTATCGATTTTCATCCAATTGATACTTCTAAGAAATCTGATCGACCCAAAGGCGCGTTTGAGTAGTAGGGTCTTCAGCCATGACCAAATCCGTCACAACCGCGACACTATTCGCTCCAGCATCCAATACAAGCGGAGCACGCTTGGGTGTAATCCCACCAATGGCTATCAAAGGCAGATCAGTTTTAGTGCGCCAAAGACGAACATTATCAAGTCCTTGAGGCGCCCATTTCATCTTTTTCAAAATTGTTTCATAAACCGGACCAAGGGCAATGTAATCAGGTTCAGCCTTTAACGCGATATCAAGTTCATCAAGCGAATGAGTGCTAACCCCGAGTTTTAGTTTGTTCGCCTTAATCTCTTTAAGATCAGCTGCCTCTAAATCTTCTTGTCCTAAATGAATATAGTCAGCCCCAAGCCGTATGGCAGCCTGCCAGTAATCATTGACAATTAATTGAATGTTATAGCGTTTGGTAATTTCAAGTGAGGCGAGTATTTGCCGGTCAATCTCTTGAGGGTCAGCATCTTTTAGTCGTAATTGTACAACTTTTATACCGTGAGGGGCCAGGCGCTCAATCCAGTTTACATCTGGGAGAACAGGATAAAATGATGGAAATATATTATTCAATTTATTTTGTCCAAATCAAAAAAAGGTGTGCCAGCAACCGGTGTTGATGGGCTAGCCATATCCCGTTGTTCGATGATTAAAGCTTGGTTGGCAAGATGGCCTGCTTCAACAGCGAGTTTAAACGCTTTGGCCATGGCGACAGGATCACCAGCCTTGGCAATCGCTGTGTTTAATAAAATGGCATCATAGCCCATTTCCATAGCCTCGGCTGCATGAGAAGGAGCGCCAATTCCAGCGTCAACAATCAATGGAGTGTCAGGAAAGTAAGAACGCATCGTGCGAAGAGCATAAGGGTTCATCAACCCGCGCCCAGTACCAATTGGCGCCCCCCAAGGCATCAAAACTTCAGCACCAGCCTCTAATAATTTTTCAGCAGCCCCAAGGTCCTCAGTGGTGTAAGGAAACACTTGAAACCCTTGCGAAGAAAGTTCTTTCGTGGCTTCAACCAATTCAAACAAATCTGGTTGCAAAGTGTCATCATTCGCTATGACTTCAAGTTTCAGCCATTTTGTGCCAAAAATTTCTCTCGCCATCTGGGCGGTGGTAATCGCATCTTTTGCTGTCTTGCATCCAGCCGTATTCGGCAACAGGTGTACATTAAGCTTTTGGATATGCTCCCAAAAGTCATTCGCAGCTCCCTCTCCAGCGGTCTCTCGCCGCAGCGAGAGGGTCACAACCTCAGACCCGCCAGCTTTCACCGATTGAATGAGGCTATCAGGAGATGGATACAGAGCTGAACCCATAATAAGGCGCGAAGAAAGAGAGGTATCATAAAGCTTGAATTGAGAATTGGTCATGATCTTCACTAAAAAAATAAAACTTTTATCTTTGTGAGGCTGAAAGCCCCCAACTGTCAAGCCGTCCGAAGGTCTCAGGTCAAAAATTAAAGCTCTGGTCTTATTGCTCTTCCATGCTTTAGTTCATTGCATGAATAATTATTAGATAGAAAAAACTAAGATAGAGATCTATTCTCTTTTTCATCCACCCTGGCGAGGTGAGAGAATTTCAACCTTATCGCCATCTTTAAGGGTAATTTCAGGCCGATCATTAACAGAAACAAATTGTCCATTAACAGCCGTAGCAATGGTATGCGGATGATCTAGAAAACGTTTGCAGAGTGCTGCTAACGTTATTTCAGAAATTTCCTCAGTCTTACCATTAATGCTTATGTTCATTTAAACAATCCTTCAATTGGCTCTCCGTTTTCGATATGAGCCAAAACCAATTCAGCTAATAAAGGAGCCAGCAAAAATCCATGCCTGTAAGCACCATTAACAAAAATATGGTCACCATCAAGAACAATTTTTGGCAAATTATTAAAAAATGAAGGCCGACTGCCGGCATTAAGTTCTATAATTTTAGCTTCTCCAAAGGCAGGATGAACAGTAAAGGCAGAACCGAGCAACTCTAACCCCGCTCGAAGGGTAATAGGACCTTCATCGTCAGATTCTATAACAGTCGCGCCAATCATATAATGATCATCAGGCCAAGGCACAATGTAAGATGGCATCCGGGGGTGCAAAAGGCGAATAGGGCGAGAAAGTTTCAAACCAGGTGAATGCACAACAACCCTTTCACCACGCCCAGGTCGCTAAGCCCG
>JAJFHW010000128.1 GCA_021775385.1 Hyphomicrobiales bacterium
GATGATTTGCAGAGCGCGCTCTGTGACACCTGTGCCTTCTCCGAGGCCGATGGAAATGTCTTGGGCAAAGGCTGATGGCGCAAAAATAGAGATTAAAACGCAGCTTAAGATAATGATGAGCGTGCTACTTGCAAGGCAGGCACATAGTTTGATGAACCTTTTGTTATTCTGGGTTTCATCTTTAAGCATCGGTGATTGATCACTTTTGCGTATTAATTTTAGCGTCATCATGTTTGTTGCCTGAGTTTGACTGCTTGTAGCCGTTTTTATTTTTCTCACGTTAGGTAAGCTAATAATTTGACGCATTACGAGAGTTGGTTTGCAGTTATTAGTGTATGCCAGAAAGTTACGTGACTGCTTTATTACTTTGTTCAATTCACAAGAGTTTTTTCTAAATATATTTATTCGTCAGTTTGTTCATCAGATTGCTGCTTAGCTTGTTCATTTTTTTGTCTTGGTGTGATGTTTCTTTCAATCACCAAATCCCCTGATTGACCGAGCATGAGGAGGTGTTCTGTATTGTCTCTTCTGATGAGGACCAGTTTTGATTTATGATCAAGGGGGAGTTGATCTATGATTTCTAATCGCCGTAGTTTGTTTTTCTTGAATAAGGGATTGTTTGGGCTGTTAGGTAGCGCGTATTTTTTGATTAAAAGAGCGAGCCCCAGAATCAATGCGATGACGAACAACAAAGAGATTATCCAATATAGTAACTGATCAATCATTGCTCATCCCTTGTTTTTAACGAAAAACCCCACAATCAGGCCATGCTCTCGGCAATAATTACCCTATTTTTGTGTCACAAACTGCCTGAAAATGTCTTTCATCCCCAGGAACGATGAGTTCTTAACGAGTTGTTAACTATCTCAGGGCAAAATTTGCCTAGAGAAGGAGTGTTGTCACAAAGTTTTGACGGCAAATCTTTCTTTGTTAATTTGTGTGATTTTTGAGAGTTTTTGCGAGGGGTTCCATGCTTAACGACTTACCGTTGATGAGTTTTATGCGCGATAAAATGAAATGGCATCAAACACGCCAGGCCGTTTTAGCAAGTAATGTTGCCCATGCAAACACGCCAAATTACAAGCCTAAAGATTTAAAACCGCTTACATTTGCGCAGCATTTACCTGAAGACCAACGTCCACAAGCGGGTATGAAGGTTACTCATCAACGTCATATGAGTGTTGGAGGAACTTTTTCAACTCAGTTTGAGAGCAACCAAAAACTAGATTTTGAAGTTACGCCTAGTGGCAACGGGGTGGTTCTTGAAGACCAAATGGCAAAAGTTGCTCAAAACCAAATGGACTATCAGTTGGCAACGACCGTTTACTCGCGGTCGCTCGGTATTATTAAAATGGCTATTGGTCGCGGGTAGGTTATTCCCCTGCTATTCGTGACCATTTTTTATTTTTTAAATTGAGTTATATAAACCTTAAACAGGAGCTTTGTGAATTATGGATTTGATGAAAAGTTTAAAAATTGCTGCTTCTGGTCTTGGTGCTCAATCGCATCGGATGCGCATTATTTCAGAAAATATTGCTAATGCTGACAGTATTTCAAATGTGAAGAATGGTGATCCATATAGGAGAAAAGTTTCAACGTTTCAGCAGATTTATGATCAAGAAATGGGTGTTGAGCTTGTGAAGCATGGACGTGTGAAGATGGATACCAGCGATTTTGGGAAGCGTTTGGAACCGGGTCATCCTGGAGCTGATGACAAGGGGTATATTAAAACTCCGAATGTTAACGGCATGGTTGAGGCCATGGATATGCGCGAAGCTCAGAGATCCTATGAAGCAAATTTGAATGTTATTACTTCAGCACGGAAGATGCTTACTAAGACATTAGAAATTCTACGAGCTTGAATTTTCACACCTTTATTTAATCTGTAGAGCGTTTGCGGTTTTATTATTTGGAGAAAAGAAAAATGACTGTTAGTGCAAATTTTGCCGCGAATGCCTATGCAAATACTATGAAGGTTGGTGAAGATCTAGCTAAATCAGCTAAAACATCTGGTGCTGTTGAAGATACAGGTGAATTTTCTGATTTGGTTAAAAACGCACTTTCTTCTGTTGCTGAAACGGGGCAAAAGTCTGAAATTGCCACTACAAATGTAGCTTCAGGACAAGGTAACCTAGTTGATTTAGTTACAACAATTGCTGAAACTGAGGTTGCTGTTCAAACATTGGTAACAACACGAGACCGCGTCATTAGTGCTTACCGGGATATTATGAATATGCCAATTTAGGGTGGCTAGCTATGAGGTGTGCTATTTTTCAACGCTTCTTTTCTCGAATAATATCTGAGTAAAACTTATAAAGAATCATCGCTCTTATTTTCTATAGTTTCTATAATGAGGCCTAATGTTATTGGATAAGGCTCTTAAGACGTTTTACTCGAATTGGTGAAGCGTAGTCAGATAGCGCGATTGCTTCGTGCCGGTTGCTAGTGGGCAACAGAAGGCACGATAGAAATTTCAACTGAAGCGCAAAAATGAGGTAAATGGCATGACCGGTGCTGAAGTCATGGATATTGGACGAGAGGCAATTATTGTTCTCTTGAAGGTATCTGGTCCGCCTATGCTTATTGGGCTTTTGGTTGGTGTGATCATTGCTCTATTTCAAGCTCTCACTCAAATTCAAGAAATGACCTTGGTATTTGTTCCTAAAATTGTTGCAATCTTTGTGACAATGTTGGTTGCGATGCCTTATATGGCGGCGACACTTGGATCGTTCATGGAGCGGGTTATGAGCCAAATTGCTGGCGGGTGATAAGAGGACGTTTGCTAGTGCATTCCACTCTCAGGTTAATTTACTTTAATAGACTGGCTTCTTGTTTTGGCTTTCCTTCTTACGCACTTAGATGCCCACCATGCATCCGTGCTATCTTAAAACCGGTGCCCACTTTGAGGCGGAATGCTATAAATGACCTTTACCCTTGATTATTTACCTGCGACCGCATTTGCGGTGTTTCTCATTTTTTCTCGCATTGGGCCTTTGGTTATGATGTTGCCGGGCATTGGTGAAGCCAGTGTTCCCATGCGCTCTCGCCTTGCTTTTGCTGTGATGTTGACGCTTGTACTTTATCCGGTTGTTGTTGGGCAAGTGCCCCCTTTGCCTACCTCTTTAACCGGGCTCATCGGGGCTAGCATGAAAGAGGCTATAATTGGGTTTTCCTTTGGAACAATTATCAAGATCTTATCTACGGGAATTCAGGTTGCTGGTAATGTGATTGCCTTTCAGGCGGGTTTGTCTTTTGCGATGACGGCAGACCCAACGACGGGTCGATCTGATTCTGTTTTTTCTAGTTTTCTCATGATGTTAAGCACGGTAATGATATTTACACTGGACTTGCACCATCTGATTATCGCGGCGATGTATGATAGTTATATGATGTTTCCGCCGGGCGCTCCTTTTGAGATTGCAGTTTTTAGTGATGCGGCACTTCAAACTGTTGCGGGTATCTTTAAAATCGGGGTGCAATTATCGACACCCTTCATTGTTTTTGGACTTATTTTCTTCTTAGGGCTTGGCATTTTGTCGAGACTTATTCCGCAAATTCAGGTGTTTTTTATCGCTATGCCAGCTAATATTTATATAGGGACATTGTTATTTGTGTTGCTCTTAGGCGCGATGATGAATTGGTATTTGAGTTATTATGAAGCGTCTATCGTGAACCTTATGAGATAGGGGGCTGAATTAATTATGGCTGATGAACCGGACGAAAGTGAAAAAACAGAAGACCCCAGTGAGAAAAAACTGAAAGATGCTTTTGAAAAGGGCAATGTTGTAAAAAGCCAGGAAGTGAACAGCTGGTTTATGCTCACGGCTGCGACATTAGTCATTTTGATTTTTTCTAATGGTATGAGCACTGATTTAGCCCAAACGCTTAAATCATATTTAGAAAATGCTCATAGCCATTCTATGGAAGGTCGGGGTGGAGACGTTTTCTTAGCGTCTGTGATGTGGGCTGTATTTGCTGCGATTTCTCTTCCCTTTCTTGTTTTTATAGTGGCGGCGCTTGCTGGTAATGTTGTGCAGCATGGATTGCTGTTTCAAACGGAGACGATGACACCAAAGCTTTCTAAAATTTCTCCGCTGGCTGGGTTTAAACGTTTGTTTTCAATGACGTCACTGGTGAATTTTTTAAAGAGCCTTGTTAAATTGACAATTGTGACTTTGCTGATTGTTTTGGTTATGTGGCCTTCACAAGATAGTCTTGAGGTGATGGTCTCGATGGATGTGGCTGCCCTTTTGCCCCACGTAAAAGTTTTAAGTTTGAAAATTTTAGGGGCTGTTGTTGCTCTTTATTCTGTCGTTGCTATTGCTGATTATGCGTATCAGCGCCAGCAATGGTGGAATAAACTTAAAATGACTATGCAGGAAGTCAAAGACGAGTATAAACAGCAAGAAGGTGACCCGATAGTTAAAGCTAAAATCAGGCAAATCCGTATGGAGCGTGGCCGCAAGCGGATGATGGCTGCAGTGCCAGAAGCTTCTGTGGTGATTACGAACCCAACTCATTATGCGGTTGCTTTAAAATATGACAAATCCATGCCTGCTCCTATTTGTTTGGCCAAGGGTGTTGATGCTTTGGCTCTTAAAATTCGTGAAATAGCAGAAGAGCATGATATTCCGCGTGTGGAAAACAGACCTTTAGCCCGAGCGCTACATGGGGTGGTAGAGATTGATCAGGAGATCCCGCCAGAGCATTATAAGGCCGTGGCAGAGGTTATTGGCTTTGTTATGAGGCAAAAACGATAATAACCATTTGATCTCACATTTGAGATATATATTCCACCTACTTTCAAATTATGAATTTGGATGTTGATAGTTTACTAAAATCAATCGGTTGGTGGGAGCGAATCAGATATTTTTCACACATGAGTGAAGTGAATGTACCGTTGGAGCCTCACAAACCTGATTTGGTGGAAGAGGATCGATTGATTGCCATGATGTTTTGGCCTGGAAAATTTAGAACGATTGCGTGCCTTGGCCTTCTTGCTGTGGTGCTTATTACTGCGTTCTTTTTGCAAGAGTTCAATGTGGTTCTTGTTGGGATCCTTGGGCTTCTGGCGACCATTGGCGTGTTTGCTGTTTTGGCTTATTCCGCTGGTATTATTGATCTGCATTCACCATCAGAAGATGCTAATATTTTTTCCGCTTACGCTGATAATTTGACTGACGGTATGCTCATTACCAACAAAAAAGGTGATGTGCTTTATGCAAATGATGCTTATTTTCATATTTTAAGACGGCCCAGAGATAAGGTCATTTCTTCTGTTGAGACTTATTTTTCAGGCGAACCTGCGATTGCTGAACCTTTATACCGCCTTTGCCAAGCCGCTGTTCAATTGCGGGACTGGGAAGAAGAAGTTTTCATTCAAGAGGGTGATAAAACTTCTGAAAATAATACGCGCTGGGTTAGAATTTCAGTTCGACCTATTTTCACAAAAAAGAAGTCGTCTGCTATAAATGACAAACCACTCAGCACTCTTAAAGCCGAAGATCTATCCTCTATGGACCGCGCGAAGGGGGATGTTGCTGGTGTTGTTTGGCGCTTGACAGATATCACGTTAGAGCGTGCTCAAAGAGATCTCGAATATAAAGAATTGACCAATGCTGTTAGTCAATTTGATGCCGCACCGCTTGGGTTCTTTACGTTCAATTCTGAAGGTGAATTGAGTTATATGAACCATACGCTTTCTTCATGGCTTGGTCGGTCTGACCGCATGATGGAGGGGCGTTTGCTTTCTGATCTGATGCCAATGGAAGGCGTTCAGTTGTTGCAGCAATCACTGCTTCCGCATGCGTCATTACGTTCAGTTCAATATTATGATTTGATTTGTGAAGATGGTTCAACGTTAAGCACTATTCTTTATGGACGGCCGCATGAAATTATTGGCAGTGATGAACCTCACTATGGTGTACTGGCTCTTCGTGCTGAGGATGCCCCGCAATTATTTGAACCTCAACGTATGACCGAGATGCGGTTGGAGCAATTTTACCAAACGGCACCGATTGGTATTGCTACGATTAATGGGACTGGTGACATATCGAATGCTAACGGTTCTTTTCGTGTGCTTTTAGGGCAAGGTGGAAATGAAGCTGAGCAATCTGATAATTTATTTGAACTCATTGAACAGTCTGAAAAAGAGGCTTTAAAAACAGCTCTTGAGGTTGCAGCGGTTGGTAGTGCTGTTATTGCGCCTGTTGATGTGAAGTTTAATTTAAATGGTGAGCGGAGCGGGCGTCTTTATTTAAGCCCGGCGCGTGATATGGCTGAAGATGGCGCCGTTGCTATTATCTATGCTATTGACACATCTGAACAAAGATCGCTTGAAGAACAGTTTGCGCAGAGCCAGAAAATGCAAGCTGTTGGCCAATTGGCTGGTGGTATTGCTCATGACTTTAATAATGTGCTTACGGCGATTATTGGTTATACGGACTTGCTAATTGGTAGCCACCGCCCAACTGACCCTTCTTTTAAAGATATGATGCATATTAAGCAAAATGCAAATAGAGCGGCGCGGTTGGTGCGTCAACTTTTGGCATTTTCTCGTCAACAGACTTTGCGACTTGAGGTGCTCTCGCTGCATGATGTGATTAAAGATGTGACGGCGATGCTTTCTCGTTTACTTGGTGAAAAGATCGAACTGAAGGTTGATCATGGACGTGACCTTTGGGACGTGAAAGCTGATCATCATCAATTTGACCAGGTGATTATTAATCTGGCGGTAAATGCACGTGATGCCATGCTAGAAGATATGGCTGCGAATGGTTTAAGTGATGGGGGTATTGGTGGCGGCACCTTGACATTGCGCACAGAGAATATTGCTGAGCACCGTTCGTTACAAGAAGAAAAACGAGGGCTTAAGCCTGGTGAGTATGTGTTGCTTGAGGTGACTGATACGGGCTGCGGTATGCCGCAAGAAACCATTGATAAAATTTTTGAACCTTTCTTTACAACTAAAGATATTGGTAAGGGCACTGGGCTTGGGCTCTCTATGGTTTACGGTATCGTGAAGCAAACGGATGGGTATATATTTGTTGATAGTGAAGAGGGCAAAGGTACGACATTTAAGATTTATCTTCCTCGCCATGTGGCAGATGAACTTGAAGTACCTGTAGATGAGCCAGTTCAAATTGAAGAGAAGCCTAAAGATTTAACGGGATCTGAAACTTTGCTTCTTGTTGAAGATGAAGAGGCTGTTCGTAGTTTTGCCGTTCGTGCACTTTCTATGCGAGGGTATAATGTTTTAGAGGCGAACTCTGGAACAGATGCTTTAGAGGTTGTGGCTGCTCATGATGGTGGGATTGATCTGGTGATCTCTGACGTGATGATGCCGGAGATGGATGGCCCGACGATGCTCACTCACTTACGAGATAGTTTGCCGAATGTAAAAGTTATCTTCATTTCTGGTTATGCAGAAGATGCGTTTGAGAAGAATTTAGGAGAGGGTGAAACCTTTACATTTTTACCGAAGCCTTTCTCATTAAAACAATTAGCTGCGACAGTGAAAGACGTACTGGAAACAGGTTAGTTAGTGGGATAGAGGCTGACCTAACATTTGCGATTTGTTTGGATGTTGTGTTTTTAACTTAGCTAGTCAGTCTCATATTTAAATTATTTTGAAGGGCCAAATGATTAAATCATTTGGCCCTTCTTTGTTTTTTACTTTGCTTTCAATTTACGTAATTTTTTAAGAGATGATGAACTCGGTTTGCATTTTGTTTCATCATTTTTGGTTGTGCAATTGGCAATGAAGTTACATCCGCCAGCCTTGAGCGGTGTTGTTTCACTGCAACCAGAGCATTGAACGCCACTACAATGTTTACAACATCCAAGCCATGGTTTGTCTTTAACATTTGCTTTTAAGCTTCATGCATTTGCTCCTGAGATACCTATGAATAGGGCTGTAATCAATACAAGAGAGCTTAATGCTGTTGTTTTGATTGGTTTTGATACCATTAGATCCTCCAAATTTTTGAAAATATGAAATGACGGTTGCCATTACTTATGAATTGGTCGTTATTTGGTGATGTTTGGTTCATTCTTAAGGAAAATTATCCACATGTAAGTTTCGATTCTGTTTTTGAGAACAAATTCGGAACATTTTATTTATTATGCAATTATTTCAGTCATTTAACCCCTATTGCTAAATAGAGAACAAATGTGGTACATTTATTGGAGATTGAATGTTTTTCATATTGATGAAATAAGGGGTGTTAGATATGGCTAAAGGTGGTTTGCAGGTTATTGAAGGGAATA
>JAJFHW010000129.1 GCA_021775385.1 Hyphomicrobiales bacterium
AAAGCACACGATATAAAAGCAAAAGTTAGCAATACAAAAATTGCTGACTTTGATATTGTTCATGCAAAAATCAAAGCAAGTGATAATTGGCTAACCTTTCACATGCATGTCAGCGGAAAAGCAGGAAAAACCACACCAACACCTACAGGGAAATTAGAAGGTAGTAAGGTTTTTTCATATGTTTGGCCCACAAAAATAGACAGCTCAATTGTTGGATTTGAAAAGAAACAAGGCATCCTTGCTATGGCCATTACATCTCATCCAGATTTTGATGACACACCACTTTTTGACGAAAACGGAGACGGCGACCTCGGGAATGATGGAACAGTTTGGCATTCGCACTGGGTTGTATTAGTTCCAGATAATGCATGTGGCAAAGGCGCTTTAAAAGTCAAAGATATACCCGCAGGCAGCAAACCAAAGCTTCCAATTACATGGCCAGGCCTACCTCTGTTAATAGATAGCCCCGGATACTCTCCAATCATAAATAAGCATACAGTAGAAGTCCGTGTTCCTTTTAATAATGCAAAAGATTTAAAAGGTATGGCTTTTGATGGTGTAACAGCAGGTTTGCGAGTTAATGAAAGCGCTCATGCCCCGCTCTTGTGCGTAGTCAATGTTTTTGATGTTGCCTCAGGAGACCTTTCACTACCAGGTAAAGTCAACTAATTAATTTTGATCAAAAAAATAAGAAGGTGTTTATAAGCTCAATCATCTTCTTATTGTTACCATCTCCATCCAAAATTTATCGTCAGTCAATAATCAATTTTAATTGATTTAAATCCCTTCATATAAATGTGAACCCTTATCGTTTTTAGCATTCTTGTTTGCTATGAAGGCATGACTATCACTCCATACCCCGACCAAATCGTCAAAGTTCAATTGCTATAAACAAGCTTAAAATCGAGGACAAAACATTTGCGCTTTATTTCACTAAAACAATTAACAATATTTCTGAGTGCCATTATCCTCAACACTTTCACGTCAAATGCTTATTCCGGTGAAATCAATCTAACGAAAGAACAATCTAAAATTTTAAAACAGTATGGGCTTATAACCATAGTAGAACCAGATCCAAAAGGGGCGGCAGGCATGGTACAAGCGGTAATAGATATCCCCGTTTCCCCATCAATTCTTTGGGAAACAATGCTTGATTGCAAAGGCGCTAATCGATTTATAAAAGGATTGAAGCGGTGCCGTATATTGAAAGAAGATCCTAAAGGGAAGTGGGATGTTAGAGAGCATGTTGTAAACTGGCTAGCTTTAATGCCAACAACGCGGTCAGAATTTCGTTCGGATTATTTAAAATACCGCTCTATAAAATTCATGAGGACAGGTGGTGATTTGAAAATTTTAGAAGGAGAATGGAAACTCAAACCAGTACAAAGGGGAACAAAAACACGCCTAACTTACATGGCCCGCATCGATCCAGGAACAATCCTCCCTTCATCCATGATAAGAGCAGTTGTCGAAACAGATTTACCAAAAACTCTCAAAGCCCTCCGCAAAGAAGCCATTCGCCGCGATAACCAAAATTAAATAAGAGCAGTCCTCTTATTCATCCAATACACCAAATATCTGATGATAGATCCCAGCAAAAATATGTAGAGCCAACATTGAATAGATCAAATAAGAAATTAGGCTATGAACCTCAATTGAAAAGCTATGTAAAAACTCATGCCTCTCTAAAAGAGCACCCATTTCAAATTCAAAAAAATGAATTGATCCACCAGCTGCTAGTAAGATCATAAGTCCAATAACACATTGCAATATAACAACAAAATAAACCGTACGATGCAATAACACTGCCGCAAATTTTTGCCAGTTTTTGATATTATAAGAATGAATAGGATTAAAATTCACATACCGCCAGATCAATCGAGAAAACATCAAACTAAGAAAAATCAATCCAAGAGAAGAATGGAGATGAACCAACCCTTGTCGTTCATCTCCATCTTTGAGGTCCTCAAAAAGCCCAGAATAATACACAATCGAGATAAGCAAAATCACACTCGACCAGTGTAACACTCTCGCCACAAACCCATATTGCGAAAAAGAGTTTTTAAGCTGCAAACTCATTGAAACAATTCCCTTAGTTAATTGAATTTATTTGAGGGAATATCTCAATAACTTAATAGCTCCCAGCCCATAACCAAATGTTGTAAGACTAAAAGAAACAACAACGAGAAGCAGAATAAAAGCACTCAAATCATTTCCAACAATTGCAGCCAATATAAACAACCCCGGATTAGTAAGAGAACCAATCGCCATGGACCATTGCACATATTTTGGTAAAGTAATTTTTGAAGCATAAAACCCAAACAACAACATCGTCATCATTAGAAAATCCAAATGTGCTGATAAAAGCTTGTCCGGATGTTGAAAAAGATCGACCATAAAAGGAATTTTTACTAACTTAGTGAATGTTAAACACCAAGCTAAAATCAAACCTATTATTAAAGTTATGCAAGCCGTTCTTAGTAAAAGAACATTACCACCATGTTGTACTCTAGACATGTTAACCTCCCAATTAGACATTTCTTAAAGCTGGACAATTAATTGATATATCGTCCAATTCATTATTTTTTATAAGGAATCTATCTTCTCTTTATACGTAAAAAGTAAGAGTGTGTTTTGCACGAGAGGGAGGAATCTCTTGCCTCAGCAGGAAGATCAAAAGGAATAAAAACATTGCAAACATGTTTCAGCACTGAAGAAATACACCCACGTGAGCGCCTTACATATATGAGAGATGTCGCCTGCAAAACTTATGTAGAATTAGAATGCTTAACGCAAAGAGGCCCAAATTTCAGATCAAAAATCTGTACCGGACAAATTTCAGACCTCGGCTTATCAGAAGTCATAACAGATAAATGTGAAGTGATAAGAACGAAGGAAAACATCAAAGGCTCATCAGCTAATGAAATTCTTCTAAGCATTCAACTCAATGGAACGTCAACTCTCGTTCAAGACAATCGTGAAGCCCGTCTAACACCTGGCCACTTTGCTATATATGACACCCAGCGCTGTTATCATTTACAAGTAGGGGAAAACACAAAACAACTTGTAATTAAAATTCCAAGACAACTTCTTGAAGCAAAACTAGGAAACCTTTCCCTTTTCACATCCCAAACGATGAGCTTTAAAAACCCGTTAAGCAAATTAGCACTCGGCTATATGTCAACACTTCCCTCAATTTGCGACAACCTAGAGGAAGAAAAAGCAAAAACAATCTCACAACAAACTGTAGAGATAATTTCGCATTCTTTTTCTCATGAATGTCAACATAACGGCACTCCTATACTACAATCCCGCTTTACCACGTTGATGAGATTAAAGTCAGTCATAGAAACACATCTTAACAATCATGATTTCAAACCATCTAACGCCGCAGCTCTTGTTGGCATCAGCATTAGATATGCAAATGACCTCCTAAGTTCAGAAAACACATCTCTAGAAAAATACATTTACTCAAGACGCTTAGAAAGATGCCGCATAAACCTAATTAACCCTGACTTAAAATCCTTGAGTATCTCAGAAATCGCCCATTCAAACGGCTTCCTAAGTGCCTCACATTTCTCAAGACGGTTTAAAGAAACTCACAAGATGACGCCGCTAGACTACCGAAAAGCTAAAATATAGCGCTCAAGAGATTGTTATCCATTTTAAAAGAAATCTTTTGAAAGAAACAGCATCTGTAAGTATACTCTTTAAAGAATTCCAAAATAAGTTAATCAAATCAGGTCCCAAAAATAATGGCATATTTGCACAAAAAATTGATGAAAACCTTCATGGTTTTTATTGTATTTTTTTCTGCCATTGCACCTGTTTATGGGTCAACTATCACCCCAGCTCTTAAATCTATTGCTTTCGGCCTACAAACAAAAAGCTCCACGATGACAATGCCCTGCCATAAAACAGGGAGCGCTGAAACAGGTAAAATTAAAAACCAAAAACAAACAACCGATCAATCCGCTTGCTTCAAACATTGCTTACAATATCTAAACGACCCCTGCTTGGTCTCTTTAAAGCTAGATGAAGAGTTACAATCAAACAAACAAACTTCTCAAAAATATTTCATCACTGAAATTCAAGAAATCACCTCATTAATCCTTGCAGGTTTTTCAAACAAAGACCCACCACAGAAAATAATCACACTTGCCCCCCAAAAAGGGCTTTCTCCTCTACTACTGAAAACATCTCGTTTCCGTCAATAAACGCGAATTGAACAGCTTGAAGATCTTATAAGATTTTCAGGTTCAGACGCTTTTTTGCCTTCAAAGGTCAGAAGCTATTCCTATCTGTTCAATTTCGTTTTTAAAAGGCGAGCGATATGTCTCACTCTCTTAAATTTAAGAAGTTACCTAATACAAAGCACTATAAAAAACACACCCTTAAAGCGCTTCTCATAAGCTTTGTTTTAGTTTCATTAAGTGCAGGCTTTGGCTTGCAAAGCCTAAATCTCAACGCTCCCGCACATGCAAACGAAAAAAACAAAGCAGCAGAAAAATGGACCTGCCCGATGCACCCCCATTATATCGCAGATGATTATGGCTCCTGCCCTATCTGCGGAATGGACTTGGTCAAAATTCAATCAATTAAAGAAGCAACAGAAGACTCTAAGACAAATGAAAAACCAATCATAACTATAGCGCCAGAAACTATGCAAAATATGGGCGTAAGGTTAGCCAAAGCAGAAGCATCCAAATTTGGCAAAAACATTCGCAGTTTTGGCATCGTAAAAGAAAACGAAAGACTACAATCTGAAATCTCAGCACGAGTAGAAGGATGGGTGGAAACACTAAACATAACGGCTGTTGGTGATGAAGTTGAAAAAGGCGATGTCCTTTTTGAAATATTCAGCCCAGAACTCATCGTTTCACAAAGAGATTTTCTCATAGCCCTGAAACAATCAAAATCCGCTCAAAATAACATAACAAGAAGATTGCTAAGTTTTGGCGTACAACAAAAAGCTCTAAAGCTCATTGAACAAAAAAGAAAAGTTCGGCAAAACCTTCCCTTCTTTGCAACTCAAAAAGGAACCATTGCTGAGTTAAATGTTACGCCCGGAACCTATAAACAAAAAGCGATGACAATCGCTAAAATTCAAGCTTATTCTAGCATTTGGGTGATTGTAAACGTCTCTGAAAAAGACATGAGCTTTATTTCCAAAGGGACCCAAACCACCATCCATTTCCCAAACCTCCCCGGCAAAACCATAAAGTCAAAAGTTGACTATATTTACCCAAATGTTGATGAAAAAACACGCACCGGCCGCGTCCGTCTGATTATAGACAATAAAGATGGAACCCTTCGCCCCGGCACCTATGCCGATGTTGTTTTTGAAACACAAATATCAGAACGATTAAGCGTCCCCTCTGAAGCGGTACTAAAAGATCAAAATGGTAGTTACGTCGTAACAGCCCTCGGCAATGGAAAGTTCCAATCAAAAGAAGTAAAACTTGGCCTGGTAACAGGAGGTAGGTCAGAAATTATATCTGGATTAGAAAGAGATCAAAAAATCGTAATTTCATCTCAATTCTTGATCGACTCTGAAAGCGCCTTACGAGAGTCATTTAGAAAATTAGAACGTCATCAACTCCCATTAAGCCAAATAAAATTAAGCAAGATCGATCAAGCAAAATTTGATCATATGGTAGATGCAGCTCTCTATATACATGAAGCCCTAACTAAAAACTTTGAAACCAATAAGAAATATCTAGAACCCGCGATTGCTATAAAAACGATATTATGGCCAAACTATAAAGAAACCAAATTAGCAAACATCCTAACAAAAACCGAAACAGCATTAATACAAGCTGAAAATTCTAAAACTAAAAGTGAGCTAAAAGCAGCGCTAAATCAAATCATCAACGCTCTTGAACCTTGGATGCATCAAGGCGCACCAGCGCATTATAAATCAAAAGGTCTTCACTTATTCAAATCGAAAGAAAGTGGTAATCTCTGGCTTCAAATAAGCACCTCCCCAGCCAACCCTTACAATAAAGAACAAACTGAACTTATCCCTTGGCCTCAACTAACAAAAATAGAGCAAAAAGATGCATCAAAGGAGGGCGAAGAAAAACAACAAGCCCCCCGTGGCAGCCACTCAATGAGAGGTAGCGGTCATGACAAATAAAAAGTCCAATAATCTAAGCGCTGAGCACGATCTTCACGATCCTAAAAATTCGTCCATTGCAAAAATAATCGGCTGGTCAATTAAAAACCAACTTCTCGTCATCATCGGCACTATAGCGCTAATAGTAGCGGGTTGGGTTTCAATAAAGAACACCCCTCTGGATGCCATTCCAGATCTAACAGACACGCAAGTTATCATCAGAACTGAGTTTCAAGGCCAATCTCCTCAAATCATAGAAGACCTTGTCACCTACCCTCTATCAACAACTCTGCTGGGCCTACCAAAAACCAAAGACGTCCGCGGATTTTCAATGTTTGGCACCAGTTTTGTTTATGTCATATTTGAAGATGGTGTCGATCAATATTGGGCGAGATCACGGGTGAGCGAAGCCCTCGCTAAAGTTAGAAATCAACTCCCTGCCAATGCATCTCCAGAAATGGGCCCAGATGCAACAGGTGTCGGATGGGTTTATCAATACAGTCTGGTCGATACATCTCAAAAATTGGACCTCTCTCAACTAAGGTCTCTACAAGACTGGTTTTTAAAATTCGAACTAGCCACCGTAGATGGTGTATCAGAAGTTGCCTCGGTCGGCGGCTTTGTTAAAGAATATCAAGTGCTTATCGATCCCAATCGCTTGCGCGCCTATGATATTCCTATCTCAAGAATATCAAATGCCGTAAAAGCCTCCAGTCAAGAAGTCGGTGGGCGAGTACTAGAACAAGCTGAAACAGAACTAATCATTCGCTCAAAAGGCTATATAGAAAAGAAAGAAGACCTCGAGAACACAGTTGTCTTCTCCTCCAACGGCTCCCCAGTCTTATTAAAAGATGTCGCCAGGATTATTGAAGGACCAGAGCTACGCCGCGGTGTGGTAGAGCTTAATGGAACCGGCGAAGTCGTGAGCGGCATCGTCATCATGCGTTCTGGTGAAAATGCTTTAAACGTCATCAAAGCCATCAAGAAAAAACTAAAAGAACTTGAAGCAGGTCTACCTAAGGGCGTGAAAATCATACCCGTATACGACAGAGCACCACTAATCGAAAATGCCGTGAAGTATCTAACTCATAAACTAATAGAAGAAGGCCTCGTTGTAGCTTTTGTTTGCCTCATCTTCCTCCTTCACGCAAGATCTGCTTTCGTTGCTATTATCACTCTCCCCCTTGGCATCGTAGGTGCCTTTATCATCATGTCTTGGCAAGGATTAACTGCAAACATCATGTCTCTTGGCGGCATCGCCATTGCAATTGGCGCCATGGTCGACGCATCAATCGTGATGGTCGAGAATGCGCACCGCAAATTAGCAAACCTGGCAAAAGACGCTTCAAAAATAGAAAAGCAAGAAGCCATCATATCTTCAGCCAAAGAAGTTGGCCCTGGTCTCTTTTTCTCACTTTTAATAATCACCATTTCTTTTATCCCCGTCTTTGCACTAACCGGACAAAGCTACAAGCTATTCGCACCCCTTGCCTTCACGAAAACATACGCAATGGCAATAGCCTCAATTCTTTCTATAACACTTGTCCCTATCCTAATGGTCTGGCTCATTAAAGGGCGCATCCTTCCTGAAATGAGCAACCCTTTAAATCGTTTTTTCGTCGCCATCTATAAACCTTTTTTAAAAGCAGCCTTAGGAGCCAAATGGGTTACGCTAACTATTCTTGGCTGTTTAATGCTCTCAGTCATATACCCTATTAAAAACATCGGTAGCGAATTCATGCCGCCTCTTTATGAAGGTGAGCTACTATATATGCCAACAACACTCCCTGGCGTCTCCCTCACAAAGGCGAAAGATATTTTAGCCCAAACCAATCGTCTGATAAAAACAATACCAGAGGTTGAACAAGTCTTCGGCAAAGCCGGAAGAGCAGACACCGCAACTGACCCAGCACCCATAACTATGATCGAAACATGGATAAAGCTAAAAGAAAAATCAGAATGGCGAGATGGGCTAACTGTAAAAGGCCTGATTAAAGAGCTCGATCAACGAACTAAAATTCCAGGCCTGATTAATTCATGGGGCTACCCAATTAAAATCCGCATGGATATGATTTCTACAGGCATAAGAACACCCGTAGGAATTAAAATTTCAGGCAATGATTTAAACACCATAGAGCGCATCGCACTTGAAGTTGAGGCCAGTGTGAAAAAAGTAAAGGGCACCAGATCAGCCTTCGCAGACAGGGTCATTGGCGGTAAATATCTCGAAATTTCCCCAAATAGACGTGAGCTTGCACGACAAAATATAGACTTAGCTGTCTTTCAGTCTGTCATACAAACGGCACTGGGTGGTATGAAACTCTCAGAAAGCGTCGAAGGCAGAGAGCGCTACAATATCATCTTGCGCTATGATCGCCCTTTTCGGGAAACACCTGAACAATTAAATGACATATTAGTGCCAACACCAGGTGGTCAACACATTCCTTTAAACGAACTAGCAACCATAAAGCTAGTCGACGGCCCACCAATGCTCCGCTCAGAAAATGCTCGCCTAACGGGATGGGTTTTTGTCGATATCGCAGGAAGAGACATGGGCACCTATGTTGAAGACGCGAAAACTCAAATCACAAACCAGGTACAACTCCCAGCCGGTTATTCAATTAGCTGGTCAGGTCAATTCGAACAACTCATAAAGGCGCGCGAAAAACTCTCAATCGCAATCCCTTCAGTCATTCTCATTATATTTGTTTTATTAATGCTACATTTTAACAGGTTAGACCGTACCCTCATTATAATGATGTCACTACCTTTCGGCCTCATCGGTGGCATCTGGGCCATGTACATAGCTGGTTATAATTTCTCAGTTGCAAGTGCCGTTGGCTTTATTGCTCTCGGCGGCATCGCCGTTGAAACAGCCGTCGTCATGCTTCTCTACATAGATGCTCAAATCAGAGAGCATCCTCCTAAAACAAACAAAGATTTGTATAATTCAATTCTAGCCGGAGCCGTCTTAAGAGTGCGCCCAAAACTAATGACAGTCACAGTCATCATAGCCGGCCTCCTCCCGATATTCTTCACAGATGGCATCGGTGCAGACGTCATGCGCCGTATAGCCCTTCCGATGATCGGCGGCATGATCTCAACAACAATCCTAACCTTAATCGTCATCCCCGTTATTTATCTACTCTGGGAAGGCAGGGAACAGAAGAAAAAGGCAAGCACAAGCAATGAAATTCAACAACAGCTCGAGCTAACAGTTTGAGAGTTATTGTTAAGAATATTAAAGACCACTTTACAAGGCCACTTTAAATGACAAACAATTGCACTATTTATAACTTATAATCTATGCATCAAGATAGTTAGGCCCGCATCACACTGACGAAAGCAAAATGAAAACAATGCTCAAAAATTCAAAATTACGTTTCAAATCACCGTCGGTTACAGCTCTTTGCACTATTAGTATGATGTTTCTTTCTCCCATAGTCTCTAAAGCAGAAAACATACAAAAGTCTGAGGAACATGAGTTC
>JAJFHW010000130.1 GCA_021775385.1 Hyphomicrobiales bacterium
TTGATACCGCGTTGCTCAATTTCTTTTTCAAGCAAGTAGGCGGCAGCGCTATCAAGCTGGCGCTCCATTAAAGTTGGCATCAAATGCAGCACAGTCACATCCATACCCTGCATTTGAAGACCCGCTGCAGCTTCTAAGCCCAATAAGCCGCCGCCAATCACAATCGCCTTACCACCACGAGTGGCTGCTTCTTGCATGATGTCCACGTCATCTAAATCTCTAAAGCTGACAACACCTTTTAGTTTGTGTCCAACAACAGGAATTATGAATGGGTACGATCCCGTTGCTATGAGAAGTTTATCATAGGAAGTTTCATTTCCGTCATCATCGATGACTTTTTTATTCTCTCGATCAATTTTAGAGATATTCACGCCGGTTCTTAAATCGACATTGTTGGTCTTATACCACTCCTCATCGTGAATGATGATTTCTTCATATTTCTTTTCTCCTGATAGGACAGGAGACAGCATCATTCGATTGTAGTTAACGCGTGGCTCTTTGCCAAAAATCGTCACGTCATAATCTGTGTTTCCGCGATCAAATAGCTCTTCGAGCATATGTCCGGCGGCCATACCATTGCCTATGACAACGAGTTTCTTTTTCAAAAGATTTCTCCAAAATTGAATTTATTAAATCCGCAGCAAAAACTGAACCTGGGAAGGAGGCAGCTTTTATAATTAATAAATTACAATTTCCGTGCCAATAATATCTGACAAGGTTAAATATTTATAACCCACTGAAATTAAGGTCTTTTTTACCTGTTTTACCAACGAAACAACCTGTGCTTTCAAAATAGGCATAGATTAATTATTGGGCATATAATTGTTTAATATTTGTGCATATTGCTGATGTGCCTGAAATTGATGCAGTGGATTAGCCTGTTTTTTTATCAAGAACTTCTTCTCATCTGCTCAAGCATGATAAAAAAAGGGCATATGGAATATCACTTGTCTGAGTATTTTTGATTGTTCATTAAGTTTCACACAAATAAGAGAACCTATTCTAGGAAAGA
The DNA here is from genome assembly GCA_021775385.1 of Hyphomicrobiales bacterium. Classification (GTDB taxonomy): domain Bacteria; phylum Pseudomonadota; class Alphaproteobacteria; order Rhizobiales; family HXMU1428-3; genus HXMU1428-3. The sequence continues at coordinate 1,013 of JAJFHW010000130.1, forward strand.
CTGAGCAGAGATATCTTTTTGCTTAGGTCTGTTTTTCCTAAAAAACAAAGATTTTTGATAGTTTTAACCGCAAAAAATAGCTTTATTGATAAGCTATAGTTAACGCGGCCTTATAAATGTATCATAAATATTACTTAATTTTTAAAATTTAAAGATTTCAATAATTTATTGTTTTTCCTAGTTTTTCTTTGGTGCATGCTTATTTGTATCAGCTCAATTTTAGTGAGCTGGTCAATCAATGTCTTGTGGGTGAAGTCTTAAGCAGAGGTGTTTTTTAAGAATTTATGTGACGTGATTGAGTAACTAAAGGCGGGGTTCGTACTGCGTTGGGAGCCTTTAGTAATGAGTAATTTATTTTATCTGTTGCGATCTGCGCTTAAAACTTTAAGTGCTGTTAGTGCATTATTTGTTTTTAATCTTTTAAATCTATCAATCGTACATGCTCAAGATACGCCTCCTGTATCTAGTGACGCTTCACAATGGACTGGGTTTTATCTTGGCGTCGGACTTGGTGGCGCATTCACTGACCTTGAGCTGGATAGTGAGACTGATGGGTACGAGCGCCAACGTAGTCGGCGTTGCGTTCAGCTTCGAAAAGGAGGTGTGCGTTGCAAACGATATTCAAGATCTCGTCCTTTTAAATTCAGTGAAAGCTCTTCTTTTGATGATGATGAGACTTACTTTTTTGGAACCATTCAGCTTGGTTACAATCAACAAATAAACAATATGTTTGTTATTGGTGCCTTTGTCGACTTTGATAAATATTTAGGAAATTCAGACACGTTTAGTGACATCAATATTAATCGTCGTCGTCGCTTTAACGAAGTTTCTGGTTCTGTTGACCTTGACTATAGTGCAACCGTTGGCGGTCGAATTGGGTTTTTGACAAACAATCAAAACACACTCGTTTATGGTTTAGTTGGTTATACCTATATGAAACTTGATGGAGACTTAACCGAAACAGTTGGGCGAGTTAACCGCCAAGGAGTTCAGCGAGTTCGAAATAGTGCTGGTCTTCCTTTTCCTGATGAGCTTGAAGGGTTAACCCTTGGTGCTGGTATCGAGACCAAATTATCTCGTAACGTTTCATTTAAATTTGAATATCGTTATACAGATTTTGATGATGACACAGCGGCTGGTGCTTATTCTTCGACCGTCACAAGCATTCGGAACCAAAGGCGCAAAAGATACACCGAAGTTGAAAACATTTTACGCGGAAATTCTATTTCTGGGTTAGATGGGGACATACATTCTATACGTGCGGTTCTAGTTTATCAGCTGAACCCATTGCCATAAGATTTTTGCCCAAAATTAGTTTCTAAGGATTTTTACTTACTAGTTTGTCCTTAGCTACTAATTTAGGCTTACTGGCCCATTCATCTTAGGTTTTTAACTCATGTTACTCCAAGATGGATGGGATTTTTTTTATAACACCCTACTTAAGGCGCCGTTATTACTTCACCATCTTCTTTTGTGTAAATTGTGCCTGGCGCAACATCGAGCAATTTAAAAACAGCTTCAGATGGGCGGCACAAGCCCACACCCTTTTTTGTACAAACAATTGGGCGATTTACAAGAACTGGATGTTCTAACATCGCTGCTAATAATTCTTCATCTGAAACAGATGGATCTGTTAGTCCTAATTCTTTAGCTGGTGATTTACTGGTACGCAGCGCTTCGCGTGGGGTAATATTTGCTGAAGCGAAGAGAGCTTGCAATTGGCTCTTTGTCCAGCCTTCATTTAAATAGTCTATGATGATAGGCTCTTCTGCGAAGGCGCGAATAATTTCCAATACATTTCGCGAGGTTCCACATTCTGGATTATGATGGATAACAATGGACATTAGCTGCACCCTTTTATTATTAATGACTGTAAACTCTGCAATGAGGTAAGCCAAGCTGATGTTTTATGCAAATATTTTATCCAACTGGCTATGTATAACCCTCTTTTCTTCTCGCCTGTGCCCCGGATACTTAAGAACCAACTATTTCTCGCTATATACAATTTTATGAGAATGAACTATTTTTTGATAGGAAGACATTATTTTGGGGGATGAACTATGTTGCGTTGGATTTTCTTATCAGGCACCCATTTGGCTATGCTAGGCATTGGCTTTGCTTTGGGGATTTTTTTCTTACCCATTTTAACGGCACCACCCAGCCTTGATAAAGGTATGCTGACACAAACCGCTCAATCGGCTCTTTATAAATCCGAATTTAAGCGTGATTTAAACGGGAGTGACTTTCTCCATTGGGGCGAAGGCCGTGTTAGTCTTACAAAAACAAAGATTGTACATGAAGGTAAGCTTGCGCCCGGTCCAGATTATAAAGTTTACCTGACAAAGGAATTTGTTGAAGATGAAGCTCAGTTTTTAAAAATCAAAAGTGAAGCAAAACAAATTGGTGATGTAAAAACCTTTGATGGATTTCTTGTCACTATTCCTGAAGGGATAAATATAGCTGACTATTCAACCGTCATAGTTTGGTGTGAAGCTTTTGGTGAATTTATCACAGCAGCAAAATATAAATAAGAGGGAGTAGGGATACAATGAGTGATAGTCAAACTCAGGTAATTTTACATAACTACCCACAATCTCCTGTCGCCGAAAAAATTCGTGTGGCAGTGGGTATTAAAAATCTAAATTGGTTCTCAGTACAAATTCCAAGGATCCTACCAAAGCCACTCTTAGTAAAACTAACGGGCGGGTACAGAAGAACTCCAGTTATGCAAATTGGTTCTGACATCTATTGCGATAGCCACTGCATAATCACCGAACTAGAAAGACGCTTCCCAGATCCAACCTTTTACCCAACAGCTGATGCCGGCCTAATAAAATGCCTCAGTCGGTGGACAGATACTTATTTATTTGATTTAGCGACCCAAATTGTTTTGGGCTCAGCCATAGATGACTTACCTCCAGATTTTGCTGCTGATAGAGGGCGTCTATATTTTGGAGACGAATGGGAAGAAGGAATGAGGGCCGCAAACAACAATTTACCCCATTTATCTAGTCAGATGAGAGGTCCACTTTCATGGATAAATGATCAACTTGCTGATGGTCGTAAATTTTTACTGGGAAGCGCTCCTGGAGCCATTGATGCTCAGTTTTTCTGTATTGTCTGGTTTTTAAGAGGTAGATGGAACCAGGGCCCTGTATTCCTATCACAATACCCTGAACTAAACAGATGGGAGCAAAACATTATAGAAGTCGGTCATGGCTCCTCATCAGAACTACAAGCTGAAGAAGCAATTAAAATTGCCGCAAACCACAAACCTATAGAAATTGAGACGTCCTTTTCAGAAGACAAAGCTCATGACCTTGAAGATTTGAAGATTGGTTCTGAAATATCAATCATCCCCGATGTAGACGGCGGAGAAATACCCGTGACAGGTAAATTATTATACGCGAGCAGCACAAAAATTTCACTTCATAAATACGATAAAGAGATAGGCGATAGCCATATACATTTTCCAAGAACTGGCTACTCAATCCAAAAATTATAATCGCTTAAGGCATTGAAAAGATTTAAAAACATCAAGCAATTGCTTTAGCCAGAATGTCTTTATTTAACTTATTGAATTTTTCGAGTGCAAGCCGCGAGCTTTCATCTGTTAGCTTGAGGGCAATGACCAAATCCATAGTGTTGGTACCTGTCGGGCCTGTTTTAAAGAGACACTCATTTTTCTCTAAAAACGGCCCCGCATTTGCTTGTGCTAAAGCTTCTTCAGCTTTTTCTAATGGATAAAAGCTTTCCCCATCAACCACACCACCAGCCGCATCGGTGGGACCATCAGTTCCATCAGTTCCTGCAACAATAAGAGCAATATTTGGTTGGTTTTTAATACCAATTGCAATGGACAATGCCAGACTTTGGTTACGCCCCCCCTGGCCAGGATTATCGGGTAATTGAACCGTAGGCTCACCACCAAGAATATAAAGACCATCAGGCCCATCTATTAAATTAGCAACGATACGATCTGAAATTATATAAAGGTCATCATAAAGAGTTTCATCATTCTCTATAACAGGAATATCAATAATTTTTGCTAGCTGGTAAATGGCATTTCTAGCTGTATGGTTATCTGCAATTACTCTTGAAAAGACATGATCTACAGAATCATGAAAAACTAAAGCAGGATTAGCAATACCAGAGCCAATAAAGCGAATATTATTACTTTGCACATCCGAGATACAATAAATTACTATAGATTGACCATGAAAATTTCTTAAAAGCTTCCCGCCTTTGATATTTGAAATTTGCTGTCTCTGAGTATTGATTTCAGTAATAGTAAAGCCTTCAGCTATCAATTTGGAAGTAAAGTTCTGAAGCTCTTCAAGAGACATTTCACCCGATAGATCTTCAGCCAGTGCCGAAGCACCTCCTGAAACAAGCACGAGCAATTTACTCGTAGAACCTGCACTCTTAACAAAATCGATGGCACATTGCCCTGCAAGAAGACTATTTTCATCCGGTATTGGGTGGCCAGACTCCACCACTTTTAAATTACTACACACCTGCAATGACTTAGGGGTATGATCATATTTTGTAATTAACAATGCTGGTGTATCATATCCATAGACATCCATAGCACCTTCACACATGGCCCCAGCAGCTTTTCCAATAGCTAGTATCTGGTTAACATGGCGAATATCATCTTGAGTTAAAATATCCCGCACCCGGGATTTCCCCTCAACGGCTGCAATTCCGGTTTCCCAAGCAGATATAACTAATTGTTTTTGATAACTTATTTTATTCATTTTAATTCAAAATCCAGAATTATCCCTAAATATACAACTAGAGCTTACCGTACCAAACGCACCTATGGTATATTTTTTATACCAATCGCATGCGATAATATAATTCTTTTTATTTATCAGTCTTGTGATATTTAGTCTTTGAGACAAATAGTCAATTTTTTATTGAACTTAATATCCACGTAGAGAGCTATAAATGCGTTTTCCAAAATTAAACATACCAACGGCCTCAGATGTAGTTGTGATGCATTTTGAAGACCTAATATTACAAGGAATATTAGATCCTGGGGCAGTAATTCCACCCGAACGAAAACTATCTTTATCACTTGGTGTATCGCGCACAACACTAAGAGACGCTCTTGCAAAACTACAAACAAAGGGACTATTAATTCAGGCTGAAAGTGGTATCCAGGTTCATAATGTTTTCTACATCATGATTCAAAAACCCCTAGACAGCCTTTATGACGTTAATACAGATGATCTGTTAGAGATGTGGACCGAGATGATTTGCTCAGCAAGTGAACTAGCGGCAACTCGATTAACGCCACAAGATGTAATTTCTTTAAAAACTATCTACCAAGAAATCGAGGACGCATACAACGAAAAACCATCAACTATCGAAATAAGTCAAATAAAAACTCTGATGAACACTATCGCTCTCTCAAGCTATAATTTTGTCTTATTACAGGTCATAAAGTTTTTGAACGACCTTATATTCAGCTCTTTAGATAATAATCATCTTTTTAAAAAACAAAAAACAGTTATCAATATTATTAAGGCATTGCTCACTTCAATAGAAAAAAGAAACAGTCATCGCAGCTTCGAAAAAACAAAAGAACTTTGCAACTTAATTTTGTCGCCAGAAAACACAAACATAGTGAGCCAGCTACCTAAGGCGTATAAAGTGAAAGCCAAGCAAGGCCAGTCAAATAAAACAAAATTAATAAACACATCTTACCCACAAGATACTCTAATAGATCTAATCAATAGACGGCCTCAAGCTCTTGAAGCAATTTTCGAGTTCAGGATAATACTGGAGCGCATGACATCTTACCTGGCGGCAAAACGTAGAAGCGAACCCCATATTCAATTAATGAATGAAAAACTAAATAGCCTAGAGCAAACAGACAAATCCAAAGATATAGACCCAGCGATAAGAGACATTGAGTTTCACGCAGCTATAGCATCAGCCAGCGGCAATGAAGCTCTCCAAGCAATTGGTCATGAAATGATTGCATTTTTTAGGCGCACGACTCACGGCTGGCTTAAAAAACATGATGAACGCTTAGGAAGTCTAAGTGAAATCCATCAACAACACCGCAAAGTTTTAAAAGCAATTAAAAAGTCTGATCCTGATTTAGCAAGATCTGCTATGGAAGAGCATCTTGATTACGTAATTAAAATGCTTCACTCTTTTAGAATTGCGGATCAACGGACGAAAATATCAGCACTTCGGCTTCAAAGTTAATCGAAATTTTCAGATTAGGTTTCAGCAACCAACTGATTTCGATGTAAAAAAAACCAATGATTCAAGCCAAAAGCGCAACCATAAATTTCATAAACAAATTACTATCCATACATTCATAATTTGAATGAACTGTTAGATCGCATACCAAAGAACACTTATAGACAAAACTAATTCCACGGTCTAAAATTTATACCGGAGGATGATAATCCTCCAGATATCTTAGAATTCTGGGAGGAAGTTCAATCATATGTCTAAAGAAATCAAAAATAAATCTGTATCCCGCCGTAAGTTTTTAAAAGGTGGTGCTATTGCAGCTAGTGCAACAGCTTCAACACTTGCCATGCCCAACATTGCGACAGCTGCTCCAGTTGTTCTAAAAGTTCAAGCTGCTTGGGGTGGCGGTATTTTTCTTGAGTTTGCTCAGGATTATGTCGACCGTGTAAACAAACTTTCAGGCGGTAAGTTAAAAATCGATCTACTGGGTGTCGGCGCTGTTGTAAAAACAGCTGAAATGCAAACAGCAGTACACAAAGGCGTGCTCGACGGAGCTCACTTAGTTACAGCTTATTGGTATTCAAAAAGCCCAGTAGCATCATTATTCGGAACAGGCCCTTGCTTTGGTTGGTCTGCTAATGAAATGATGGGTTGGGTTCAATATGGTGGCGGTAAAGAGCTATATAATGAACTTATGGATGCACTTAGGCTAGATGTTGTTGGCTTTTTCTCAGGCCCGATGCCTGCTCAACCACTTGGTTGGTTTAAAGAGCAAATTAAAGATTCATCACAAATGAAAGGCCTAAAATACAGAACTGTTGGTCTTGCAGCTGATGTATTACAAGAAATGGGGATGTCAGTTGTTCAGCTTCCTGGCGGCGAAATTCAGCCAGCTATGAAAAGCGGATTGATTGATGCAGCTGAATTCAACAACCCTACATCTGATAAAGACTTTGGTATGCAGGATGTTTCGAAAGACTACCACCTTGGTAGCTTCCATCAATCACAGGAATGTTTTGAAATTATCTTCAATAAGAAACTTTACAACAAGCTAGCAAAAGAGCAGCAAGCGATTTTAGAAATTGCTTCTGAAGCAGCTTCTGCTGATATGGCATGGAAAGCTATGGAGCGTTACTCTCAAGATCTTGTAAAACTGAAAAAAGATCATGGTGTAAATGTTCACCGTACACCTGACAGTGTAATGAACGATCAGCTTAAAGCTTGGGATATTGTTATTGCTCGTTTTGTTGAGAAAGATCCATTCTTTGCAAAAGTTCTAAAATCTCAAAAAGCTTGGGCAGAACGCCATGGTGCATATGCATTGAATAATGCACCAAACTATCAAGCCGCTTACGAGCATTATTTTGGCAAGCTTTAAAGCTTAAACCTAAAATTATGTCTCAATATATTGGGCGGCGCAATGCCGCCCAATTTTTGAAATGCAATTAATAATAATTAGCCAAAAGGCATTCTGATGACACGGTTTCTACATTTCATTGACAGTCTAAGTGCGTGGATGGGTAAGGCATTTGCCTGGTGCATTGTTATCTTGACCTTCTCAACATGTTACGAAGTTTTTGTTCGTTACGTACTCAATTCACCAACTGTCTGGGCGTTTGATATGAGTGTTCAGATGTATGGTGCATTATTCATGATGTCAGGTGCTTATGCCCTTTCTCAAGATGCACACGTCCGAGGAGATGTCTTTTATCGGCTTCTATCAAAACGTAAACAGGCTACCATTGATTTAATTCTATATATAATTTTCCTAGCACCGGCCGCCGCAGCCCTAATTTATTACGGTTATGGCTTTGCAGCAGATTCTTGGTTTTACAAGGAAGTTAGCTGGAGCAGTCCCTCAAGAATTCAAATTTATTTCTTCAAAACCTTAATCCCAATTGCGGGCTTTCTCCTCCTATTACAAGGAATTGCAGAAGCAATACGCTGTGTAATATGTATACAAACAGGGGATTGGCCCAAACGACTACATGATGTGGAAGAAACTGAAACAATGCTCATGAAAGAACAAGAAAATCTCCAAAACATGGAGAACAGCAAATGACAGATCCACAAGTCGCATTATTAATGCTCGGACTATTTATCTTTATGGTCCTACTAGGCTTCCCAATTGCTTTCACATTAATGGCCATGGGCCTCGCTTTTGGGTACTACGCATATTACGATGCACTAAGAATGGATCATTTGTTCGATAACAGAATATTTGATCTCTTTGTGCAGAACACCTTTTCCGTGATGTCCAACGATGTCCTTGTTGCCGTTCCCTTATTTCTCTTTATGGGCTACGTCGTTGAGAGGGCAAATATAGTAAGCAGACTGTTTTTCTCTATTCAGATGGCAGCCAGATTCTTACCCGGCTCAATGGCTGTTGCAGCGCTGGCTACCTGCGCTGTTTTCGCAACGGCCACTGGCATCATCGGCGCTGTGGTCACATTAATGGGAATGCTCGCCCTCCCTGCTATGTTAAAAGCTGGATATAATCACAGGTTTGCATCTGGTGTTATTTGCGCAGGCGGTTGTCTTGGCATTCTAATTCCACCCTCAATTATGCTCATAGTATATGCTGCAATCGCACAAATTTCTCCATTGCGATTATATGCAGCTGCTATGTTTCCTGGCCTTCTTCTTGCTGGCTTTTATATGCTTTATGTTATTGGCAGAAGTATTATCGATCCTTCATTAGCTCCAAAACCAAAAGAAGAAGATGTACCTCCACTGGGAACAGTTATATTTAATGTTGTAACATCATTTGTCCCTCTAGCTATTCTCATTTTGTCAGTTCTTGGCTCAATATTATTAGGCCTTGCAACACCAGCTGAAGCTGCCGGTGTTGGTGCATCTGGTGGCTTGCTTTTATCTCTTTTGTACAGATCTCTTTCTTGGGTTCGTTTCAAAGAGGCCGTCTATCTCACGGCAAAAACCTCTGCAATGGTTTGTTGGCTCTTTGTAGGTTCGTGGACTTTCGCAGCTGTTTTCTCATATCTTGGCGGTCACGACCTCATTAAAGAATGGGTTCTGTCAATGGAACTTAGTCAAATACAGTTTTTGATATTAGCACAAGCTATTATCTTCATACTTGGCTGGCCATTAGAATGGACCGAGATCAT